>JABMQB010000376.1 GCA_013203525.1 Mariniphaga sp. | reverse complement strand
ATGATAACTTTTGAATGGAGCGATTGGCGAAATGGGAATATTTGGTGGATACAATCGGTTTATATAAAATCCGAAGCACGGCGTAAAGGAATTTTTAAAAATATGTATTCACATGTAAAAGAAATTGTTCAAAACGAACCAAGTCTTTGTGGGTTTAGGCTTTACGCAGATAAGTCAAATAGAATTGCTCATAATACATATAATAAGCTGGGAATGGATTCGAACCATTATGATATGTTTGAATGGATGAAGTAATTTGGGATTTCCTTTAATTGAAAATTCAGTAATGAGTTCCCATATTTATAAATTAATAAGACAGGGCGAACATCAACAACAGGATTTTAAGTTCTGTATCAGCGATTCAAAAAAAATTGCAAAATCGCTGGTGGCATTTGCCAATACCGATGGCGGCCGTTTACTTGTTGGTGTAAAAGATAATGGTAATATCGCAGGAGTGCGGTCCGAAGAAGAATTTTATATGATTGAAGGAGCTGCTTCTATTTATAGTAAGCCTCAAATAAATTTTACGTCAAAGCAATGGAATGTTGAAGGAAAAATAATCCTGGAAATACACGTAGCGCCAAGTCCGGAAAAACCTCATTTTGCAAAAGATGAAAACGGAAAATGGATTGCATATATCAGAAAAGATGATGAAAACATCCTTGTAAACCGTATTCTGGTAGAAGTTTGGAAAAAAGGAAAAAGCCCAAAAGGAATTTATATAAGCTATTCTGATGATGAAAAATTTCTTGTTGACTATTTGGTTGAAAACGAATCGATAACACTTTCAAAATTTGTTAGGCTGGCAATGATTACCCGAAATAAAGCCATTGATATACTTTCGAGTTTTGTGTTGATGAAGATTATTATTATGGAATCATTTGATGGTAAAACCATTTTGACCCTTAATGAAGATTTTGATAAAGAACAGCTAAATAAGTTTCGTTAAAATTTACATTCTTTGCTATTTCATTTTTTTTTTGCCCTCGTTCCAACTATTTCAAATAACTTACGTCATATAAACAAACCTGTAAAAAGTTGGTGCCGAATAAAAGTGAAATTATCCTGGTCAGGCAATGTCGAAAAGGCAATGTAAAAGCGCAATATAAGTTGTACAGGCTTTATGCAAAAGGTATGTTTAACGTGGCGGTTCGAATGGTTGGGGATAGCCAGGCTGCAGAAGATATTTTACAGGAGGCGTTCATTAAAGTTTTTAAAGGACTTGATAAATTAAAAAACGATGCGGCGTTTGGAGGTTGGCTAAAACGTATTGTAATCAATCTTTGTATCGATTATTCACGAAAAGAGAGATTTGTATTTATTGAAATAGATGATTTAAAAAGCAATGATCTGGTTGTTGAGGAAATCGATGAAGATATGGATACAGCTTTGGTTCATAAATTAATAAAAAAATTACCTGAAGGCGCACGCCAGATTTTGGTAATGCGGGCTCTGGAAGGATATAAGCATGCTGAGATTGGAGAAGAACTGGGAATTTCAGAATCGACTGCTAAAACTCAGTTTTTTAGGGCGAGGCATTTATTGGCTAAAATGATAAAAGAGGAATGGTATGAAGATAAATCTGGAAAAATATCTGAAAGAAAAACGACTACTGCTTGATGTAGAACAACCCGATGAAAATTCGGTTTGGGAAGGCATTAAAGCCGGAATGGTTGAGGAACGTAAAATTATACCCAATTGGTTTTGGAAAGTTGCCGCAGTTTTTTTGCTTGGGGTATTAACAACTTATATTGTGATGAACGAAACCGGAATAGGTTCTCAAAAAGTTATTACTCTTTCCGATGTTTCAGAGGAATTAGGGAAACAGGAAGCTGAATTTAAAATGGTTGCTGAAAAAAAATGGGAAGAAGTAAAACCATTGATTTCAAAAAATAAGGGAGATTTTCAGTTTTTACTTAATGAATTGGATGAATTGGAAACAATTCAAAAAATCTATCAACAGGATTTAAATGAAATTGGAGCCAATGAGTATATTATTCGTGCTTTACTGGATTATTATGAGAAAAAAATAAAAATTTTGGACAGGCTATTATTAGAAACTCAAAAACAAAATAACCATGAAGAACAAATTACTTTATAAATCAATTTTTTCCTTTTACATTTTAATCTTTTTACCAGGATTATTATTTGCACAAAGTTATAGTGCATCAGAATCGTTAAGCAAATCGGCGGCAGTTCCTGAAGGAGTTGATATCGTTTTTACGAATAAATCAGCCGATCTTATTATTAATACGACCAATGAAAATGTTATCAGCATAAAAACGGATATAAAAGTTACCGGAAGGTCGGAGGAAGATGTAAACCTTATAATTGAATCAATTAAAAATTTCGAATTTGAACAGCATGGAAATACCTTCGAAATAGATACACGTTTTTATAAAAATATGATGAGCATTGGTATACGGTCAACTATGACTTTGTTGAATGGTGAGAAAGTAAGAATCAAAGATTTTGAAGTTCAACATGAACTGTAGATTCCAAAAACTGCATCTTTAAAACTTGATAATAAATATAGTGAAATTGAAATGGGCGACCTTGATGGAGAGGCTGATTTTACATTGTACAGCAGTACGATACATGCCGGTGATATTGGTAGTGATTCAGAAATAGCTATGAAATATTCAAAAGCATATATGGAGAATTTGAAAGATGTCGATTTTGATTTGTACGATTCCGATGTAATATTTGAAAACAGTGGTGACCTTACGGTTAGCAGTAAATACTCAAAGTTTGAGGCAAAGAATACCGGCAAAATGGATATTAAATCTTACGACGATAAATTTAAGGTTGCTTTAGTTTCAAATGTAAATATTGAAACTAAATATTCCGATTTCGAGTTTTCTTCAGATATCAATAAAGTGGAACTTGATTTTTATGATTCTAATTTTTCTGCAGGAAATGTTGAACAATGTACCTATCAGGGAAAATATTCAGAGTTGATATTTGTAAGTGTTAAAAACCTGGATATCTCAAACTCATACGATGATAAATTTGAGCTGGGCAAAACAAAACAGGTTAAAGTAACTGAAAGTAAATATTCTGATTATTTGCTTAAACAATCATCATCATTTTTACTCGATGGGTATGATGATAATATTACAATCGAAAAGTTATCCGATGGTTTTGAAGGACCTATTAATGTTAATGGAAAATATATAAAATTAGATATCGACAGCGATAATGAACCTTATCAGGTTTATTTTAATATAAATATGCAAAGATCGATTTGCCAACAAATGTTCAAATCAGTAAGCGAATTGAAAAAAGTAGCAATCTTGAATTAGTTGGAAATAGTACAGGCGGGAAAATAATTGTTGAGGGTTACGATATGACAGTTAATATCAGATAATTTAGGTTATAATGAAGATACTATCACAGGCCTTTCTGTTTTTTCAGGAAGGCTTTTTTATTGTTTTTTTACATTGTAGGATATAGTTTAATAATATAAAATTGTACATTTGCCAACGATAAATTTAAACCATAAACTTAGTAAACTGTTGTTTTAAATAAACATAATTAATAATGAAAAGATTAAGTATTTTAATTGTAATTCTTTTAATTGGATTATCCGTATTTGCACAACAATATGCAACTGATTCGATTAAAGCTCTGAGGTTATATAAGGGCAGTGAAACATATGATGTAAAAATATTTCCACACAAATTTAAAACTGATATTCCTAAAAATATAATATTAATGATTGGCGATGGCATGGGTGTAACACATGTTTATGCAGGTATGACTGCTAATCGCGGGCATCTTTTTATTGAAAATTTTAAATCAGTTGGATTTGCAAAAACCAATTCAGCTTCAAATTATATAACTGATTCAGCTGCAAGTGGAACTGCTCTTGCTTCAGGAAAGAAAACCTACAATGGTGCCATTGGCGTTGATACGAATAGGCAAATTGTTAAAAATATTATTGAGGATGCAATTGAAAATGATATTGCTACAGGATTGGTTTCAACGTCGGCTATTACACATGCAACCCCTGCTTCGTTTATTTCACACCAGGCAAGCCGTAACTATTATGAAGCTATTGCTGCCGATTTCCTGAAAACAGATATTGATGTTTTTATTGGCGGAGGGTACAATAATTTTACAAAACGCAAAGATGGTAGGAATTTGGTTGAAGAATTGGAAGAAAAAGGGTATAAAGTATTACAGGATATTAATAAAATAAAGAAAATAAAAAAAGGGAAATTGGCTGGGTTGGCAGCACCTGACCATATGCCAAGAGCACATGAACGTGGTGATATGTTACCGGTTGCAACAAAAACTGCAATTAATATCCTTGATAAAGATGATGACGGTTTTTTCTTAATGGTTGAAGGTTCACAAATTGATTGGGCGGCCCATGATAACAATACTGAATACGTTGTAAGTGAGGTACTCGACTTTGATCGCACAATTGGTGAAGTACTAAAATTTGCTTCAAAAGATGGTGAAACTCTTGTTATTGTTACAGCCGACCATGAAACAGGAGGTTTCTCTATTATCGGGGGAAATATGAATACGGGAGTTGTTGCAGGTGAATTTGGAACATTAGGGCATACTTCAGTTATGGTTCCTGTTTTTGCGTACGGGCCAGGTGCTGAAAAATTTACCGGCATTATTGATAATACTGATATTCATAAAAAAATAAAAGAATTACTGATTGAAAATTAATTAGTTTTTAAAAGATTCAGCCGATGGTTTATTCCACCGGCTGATTTGTTTTAAGTATATTGTATTCTATTTTTGTTTTTTAAATAATCCAAATAATTTTGCCAGAGAAATTATTAATAACGCACCGGGATTTACTTGCATTCCAATATTTGCACTATCTAAAAGCATTAACCCCAAGCGATTTCCAAATGAATAATCATTAATTATATATGTCCAGGTCGATGAAGGTTTTTTAATTCCCAATTCAGATAAATCGGCTGCATTTTTATCAAAAATGAGATTTAAATAGTTTTGAATTTCAGTATCAATTTCTGAAAATGTACTTTGAAATTTTTTATCAGCCATTTTTTGATATTCCCGTAAAGGATTTTGCCCACCCAAACGTAAAAGATGGATTCCTTCTCTAATTTCTGAAAGATAATCAAGGTGGGTAGCCCAATGTTTATCGTATTGAAATAATGCTAAATCTTTTACCAAGGGTAACTGAGAATTTTCAATTCTATCATTTTCAATTCTGTTTTTAATTAGAACCTGAGCATTAATAAAATAACCTTGTAATACCAATTTAACCATATAATGCCGCATTGAAATAATCCAAGTATTTTTTATTGTGAGTAATTGACATAATTTGT
>JABMQB010000375.1 GCA_013203525.1 Mariniphaga sp. | reverse complement strand
GTGTAAATGTTAAAGGAATTTTTACAAAAACCAAATATTTTTGAAACATAAAATTCAAATTCAAAAAGTAAAATTGGATTTTTTCGATACTCATTGGAAGTATAAAAAGTTGATATGTTGTTTTTTGAACAGCACAAAAAAACTGATAATTGTCAGAAAAAACGATCCATTAAAAAATGTTAAAAAATTCTAAATTCATTCAATTATCGAACAAATTCGTCTCCTGTTCGTGTTTTTTCTCAAAATTATTAACTATTGATAACATTTTTTGTGTTTTTGAGAACCATTTGTATAATAAAAAATGATCTTTTATTAGTAGAAAAGTTGCTTCTTATAATTTTGTTCAGAAAATTTGATTTTCCTTTTTGTAATTTATAGTAAAATCGTAAAACTAATTACATAAACCTGGAGGCATAATTTTAATTTCTTTATCTTGCCACTTATAATTTTAATGTAATATGCGGTATAGCACGCTTTTTTTTGAAAATATTCGAATTGCCTTAAATTCAATTCGAACAAATCTGTTAAGAACGATTCTAACTGTCCTTATAATTGCAATTGGAATTACTGCATTGGTTGGTATTTTAACGGCAATCGATTCAATAAAAACATCAATTACCCAGGAATTTAATTTTATGGGAGCCAATACATTTTCTATTACTACCAGAGGGATGAGGGTGCAGGTAGGAAATAAAAGATATAGAACCCGCAATTATTCATATGTTTCATTTTATCAGGCAAAAGAATTTAAAGAGAAATTTGATTTTCCATCTACTGTTTCTGTTTCAGTAATTGCAACAAGTACAGCAACACTTAAATATGGTTCTGAAAAAACAAATCCAAATATCTCAGTTCGCGGTACTGATGAAAACTATTTGTATACAGCCGGATTTGAAGTTGGCAAGGGTCGAAATTTTAGTGCTCAGGATATTTTTTCCGGAAGAAGTGTTGTTATTATAGGGAAAGAACTTGCTGATCTTTTATTTGCAAATGGTGAAAATCCACTTCAGAAAGTTATTAGTATTGGAAGTGGGAAATATAAGGTGGTAGGTTTGTTGGAAGAAAAAGGAAGTGGATTTGGTGGAAACAATGGATTAATTTGTTTTTTACCTTATACAAATGTTCGGAATTACTTTTCCCGCCCGAATATGAGTTATGATATTCAGATAAAAGTACCAAGTGCTGAATATATTGAACCTGCGCTTGGTGAAGCAGAAGCCAAATTCAGAATCGTTCGGGGTTTAAATCCGCTTGATGAAACAGATTTTAATATTGAAAAAAGTGACAATATTGTAAAAATACTTTTAGATAATATTAAAAATATTACCCTTGTTGCAACAATTATTGGATTGATTACTCTTTTCGGGGCAGCTGTTGGATTAATGAATATAATGCTTGTATCAGTAACTGAACGAACCCGGGAAATTGGTGTGCGAAAAGCAATTGGTGCAAAGGGCAGTACTGTTAAACAACAATTTCTGGTTGAAGCCATTGTTATTGGGCAGATGGGTGGAATACTTGGAATATTTTTAGGTATCTTGATTGGGAATTTGGTGTCAATGATAATTGGAAGTTCATTTATAATTCCATGGATGTGGATTTTCACAGGTGTTGCATTATGTTTTATTGTTGGAATTACTTCAGGCTATTATCCGGCTAAAAAAGCTTCCCGTTTAGATCCTATAGAATCGTTAAGATTTGAATAAACAGAATTTAATTTGATTTTTTTGATAAAAAAAGTCCCGGTTTTCCGGGACTTTTATACATTATATATATAGGCATTATTTTACCGAATTCATATACTCGATAAGTTCAACAACTTTGCAAGAATATCCCCATTCGTTATCATACCACGAAACAACTTTAACAAAATTGTCTGTAAGTCCGATACCGGCACCGGCATCAAAAATAGATGTACGTGAATCACCTAAAAAGTCATTTGAAACAACGGCATCTTCTGTATATCCAAGAACACCCTTTAATTCACCTTCAGAAGCTTCTTTCATTGCTGAACAGATTTCTGCATACGATGCACTCTTTTCAATTCTGACTGTCAGGTCAACAACTGAAACGTTTGGAGTAGGAACACGGAAGGCCATACCTGTAAGTTTACCATTTAATTCAGGAATAACTTTTCCAACAGCTTTTGCTGCACCTGTAGATGAAGGGATAATGTTTTGTCCAGCTCCACGTCCACCACGCCAATCTTTCATTGAAGGCGCATCAACTGTTTTCTGAGTCGCAGTAGTTGCGTGTACTGTTGTCATCAATCCTTCTAAAATTCCGAATTTATCGTTTAATACTTTAGCAACAGGAGCAAGGCAGTTTGTTGTACATGATGCATTAGATACAAAAGTCATATCATTGGTGTACGATTTATTGTTAACACCCATAACAAACATTGGAGTATCATCTTTTGAAGGTGCTGACATGATAACTTTTTTCGCGCCAGCATCTATATGTCCCTGAGCTTTTTCTTTGGTAAGAAATAATCCTGTTGATTCAACAACATATTCAGCACCTACTTCACCCCATTTAAGGTCAGCAGGATTTCTTTCTGAAGTTACACGGATAGCCTGGCCGTTTACAACAAGTTTACCGTTGTCAACAGAAACTTCCCCTTTGAAATTACCATGAGTAGAATCGTATTTTAACATATAAGCGATGTAGTCAACATCAATCAGGTCGTTGATACCTACAATTTCTACAT
>JABMQB010000037.1 GCA_013203525.1 Mariniphaga sp. | reverse complement strand
GCTCTCTTTTATATCAAAATCTACTGGATTTTTCATGCCTGAAGATACTAATTATATGCGGCATTACAAAGTCTAATTGGTATTACAAGTCAAGTAGATGTATTTACAAGCAACGGCACATTATCTGTTGAAGAAGGGCAAACTTTGGCAAATATTCTTGAAAATGGAAATACTTCGGGAACCTTATATGATGATAGAGATGGTGGTTGGCAGCAGTGCTGGAGAATATATATACGAATTTTTAGCAAGTGAAAATCCATGGATAGGAATATTAAAATCTAATAAAATACTCGTAAAACTTTCTCAAAAATATGATCCTCAAGAAAAAATGTATATCGTTATTACATATATTGCTTTTCAAGACTATTTTTTCAAGGATTTATCTTACAAAACCGAATAATGTCAATACAGATAAATAACTTCGACTGGTTCATCTTGAAAATATTTTCAGCAATTTAATAAAGAGTGAATTCTCGACACATGAGTAAAGAAATTGAAAATAGAAGTAATAAAACTTTAAATCATATTACGAAAGCTGACATTGACGAATATAATAACAGGCTTCATTTCAATGGCAACAAACTAAGGGAAATAATAGGAAACCTTCATCTAATAACCAATGCCAAGGAAAAAGTTGATATGTCAAATAAACTTATTAATGAAGATAATTTTCAAAGTGCAATTAAGATAATTTCCGAAGGAATACTTTTGCATGATTTTGTACATTCATCAACTTTGTACTATCTAAAAGCAAAATGTAATCTAAAGCTCTCAAATTATTCAGAAGCATTGAGGGACATTAATTTTGCTATAAATTGTAATCTCCTCAGCACATATGATAATAATAATTTATCTGAATATTTTAAAGTTAAGGCAAGAATAAATGAGTCTCTGGGATTAATAAAAGAAGCAACAATTGATAAAATAAATTCGGAGTTTCATATAAAATTAAATAATATAAGAATTTAAATTTTCACAAATGCAACATTTAGTATTTGCAGATATTGAATACAATGGTTTCGTCATTGGAGTTTACAACAGTTATTCAGAAGCAAAGATAGTCATGGATAAAATCTGGGCTTTGGGAGATCCATCTTCACCGTTTTTATTGGAAGATTTATACGCCTTCTATAAATATATGGAATTTGAAAGCTACAAACTTAATGAAGATAACATGTTTGAAAATCAAAGTAAGATTGATCAATCAAATGGATATTATACAGTTGGAATAGTAGAAATGAACGACAAAATTACTGTTGAATCTTATATTGAAAAAAGAAATTCATGAAATGATTTTTGAAATTTAAAGATGAGGATTATCTTTGATGTAGTTCATTGACCAAGATCAGTTAAAAGGTGTCAAAATCGAGACCTATTGCAATTGAAGGATTATAAGACACTGATTTCAAGCTAAATAAATTTAAGGTTCAAGTCCTACCTGGGGAGCACCAGAGAATAGGTTAGCAAAAATGCTAGCCTTTTTTGTTTTCATATTGTCCAAACCCTTGCAGAGTAATAAATTACATCATTCAGATTTTCAGTTCTAATGGTTGCAACATTTTTGATTAATCCATCAGTTTTGAGTTGAAAACACGAAGTGATAAAGGTAGGCGTTAGTAAATCAGTAAGTTACATTAGTTGCAAGTCCTGTTAGGCTAAGGGTGAAGTTTCCATGGTTATTTGGTAAATCATTCTATCATTTATAGAAATAAATTGATGAAGAAAGGTGGTAATTCACACCAACCTTTCACAGATTAGGTTGCAATTTCAGGTAATCAGGGGAGCTGAAAAGGTCAGTCAGAAATGGTTGACCTTTTTTTGTGCTCAATTTTTCGACCTTGGAAGTTGATAAATTTGGAATGGGATTTATTCGAATTCTGTTTTTTAAGTAGATTTGTATATTAATAGAACATAATTATCGATTAACTAATTAAATATTATTATGAAGAATTTAAGAATTATCTTGTTTCTATTTGTTTTTACTTTAATTGGTTTCGTTCCTGCTCAGGCACAACGCGTTGAAAGTGACTCGGATGTGATTGGCAAATGGAACCTTACAATAAACATGGAGGAGGAGCAATTAGAGAATCTCGGAATTTTTAGGCATGGATTAATGGCATATGATGGTTTCCCCGGATGGCTAGAAGTTAAATTATCAGGTTTCTCAACGCTTGTAGGATATTATGTTGGCTACGAGGGAAGCGCACGTCCGATTGCCGAAGTTCATTACTCTGCCGATGAACAAAAATATCATTTTACCATTCCTCCACAGTGGATGAATATTGATGATATCTATTTTGAGTTCACTTTAAAAGACGACAAGCTTTCAGGGTACAAACTTCTCGATGGAAATAAACTTAAATTTACCGGTGTTCGTGCACCGTCGTTGGAAAGAAAAGAACCACCTATTTGGGGAAATCCTATAAATTTGCTTACCGATAACATGTCGCGATGGATAATTCCGGCAAATAATAAATTCCAGATGATAGACGGTGTAATGGTGAACACCGAAAAAGGTGGCAACCTTATTACTAACCAAAAATTTAATGATTTTAAACTCAGCATAGAATTCAGGTATCCTGAAGGAAGTAATAGCGGAATTTATCTTCGTGGACGCTATGAACTCCAGATTGAAGATTCTAAAGGAAGAGCTGATGGCGTAAGTATTGGTGGTATATATGGATTTATTGCTCCGTCAGTAAATGCTGCTAAAAAACCGGGAGAATGGCAAACATATGAAGTTACACTTGTTGGCCGCCATGTAACGGTTGTACATAATGGAATCGAAGTTGTTTCCAATCGTCCTATACCTGGAATAACCGGTGGTTCGCTTGATAGTAACGAAGGAGAGCCGGGACCAATTATGATTCAGGGCGATCATGGACCGATTGAATTCCGCAAATTTGTTATTACACCATCAGTCAACTAAACTTCCTTATAAAGAATCATTCATAGAATGAGAAAAGTATGTACCCGTTTATAAATTAGGTTGCAACTTCCAAATGTTAGGGGAGCCAGACAGAACAAAGAGGTCATTTTTGACCTCTTTGTTTGTAAGTATCATTCTGAAACCCTTATCTAATTTGAGATTCACAATTACAAATTTTTATACAATAGGTTGCAACTTTTTCTACGGAATTTTCACAATTACAATATTTTCATAAAATTATAAAATGTAAATAAATGATAAACAGTCGATTAACTGTGGTTCAAGTCTCATTAGGTCTTAATGTTTTTTACGGGATAAATTGAATCATTGGCAGTATTAAAAGTAAAGGATTGTATCTTAAAAAAATCAAATAATAAACAGTAATTATATTTTCCCGGATGTGTAAAATAATCTCTGTCTAAAATATATTCTTTCATACATTATTCAAATAATTTCTTTTTGTTTGATAATGTAATAAATACGCCCGTTTAATCTTGTCGCTTAAAAATGACCGACGGATTAATTCTTCCACAAATGGTTGTCTTTGCAAATACGGATTAAGTATTTTATCCCTTCTTTTCTCATTTATTCCAAATCTTCGTGCCAGTTCCTGAAAATCGTATAAGCCGGGATGGTTACTTTTTTTCATTTCATCCGATTGAAAGCCGTTACTAAATAATCCTCCATTCAAAGCAAAATCCGAATCATCTATATGGATTCTTGTATTTAACAAATCATAAGCCGGGCTTAGCACATAATCTCCTCCCGGTGTTTCCAGCAGCGAAAAGTTTTTCAAATGTGCATCCCCATTTGAAAACAGGAAGTTGAAAATAATTAACGAATACAACTTCTCGATTTCAACGCGCCAGGCAGAAACATATTTTTCCAGTAATCCGCCCACAGCTTGATAGCTATGATCGTATTTAAAGTTATGCCCTGCATTTTCTTCCGTTTTCCCCGCGAGCGTAGCAAAGTCCTCTTTTCCCCATTTCAAACCATCTTCCTTTACATCGAAGCGTTTCGTGATATAGGCAGGTTCTCCGTTATTAAAAAAAATCATTGTATTCTCAGCTGTTTGTAAACTATATATTTGCCGTGCAATTTGCATGGTTAAGTGTTCATTTGCCGGAACCTGGTCAACGTTTTTCACATCCCTGGGGATGGGTTTTAATATGTAAGTTCCTTGTTCACCTTCTTCTGTCAAACGCAATTTGTTTTTGTCAAGCAGTAACGATAATTTTTCCTGAACGCCGGATATGGAAATCCGTTTCCTGTTTTCAATAAATTTTTCGGTATCTTCCTCATTGCTTTGCGGAGGGGCATAGGGTAATATATGACTCACTTTTCGTCCCTGAAAGACTCTTCTTAAACATGTGGTACTGTAGGTGCTGAATCCTTCTGCCAATGTTCCCGGACAGTATTTTATTTCTGGTAAATTCATTCTTTTATTTCTGAAATGGTTATTGCTCCGATGGTATCGGTTCTTGCAGTAGCCAGTAACAAACCGAAATAGTCTTTTTCATCAATTTTTAAATGCCGGGTTTGTAACTGCCTGTTCACTCCTTCAGACAACATATTAAAGAAAAACGGGAACAAATATTCCGACTTGTAAACCTTTTTATTTTTAGGCATGGTAAGGCTAATCGGTGGAAGACCTCCGTTGGTGAACCAATTGTCATCATACCTGAATTGATAATCGTTGGTTGATAATTGGGTTAGAAACCCCACAAGTTTACCATTTCTATATACATTCGCTTTTCGCATTGGTTACAGCTTTGGTTGTTTTACTTCCAGTTTTATTTCCATACCCAGGATATCAGCAATTTTATTAAGTATCTGAACGGTTGGATTTGCCTGTCCTCGTTCAATTTTATAAAGCGTATTTATGCTGATGCCCGCCATTTCAGCAAGGTCGGGTTGGGTAATCCGAAGCACCTTCCTTCTGTTTTTTATTTGTTCTCCTAATTCTGAGATTGTCTTTATAATGTGATTTTGATGTGAAATTAATAGTTTAACCACAAAAAAACAAGCAATATCATATTTAAATGTGATATTCGAGTAAATGCAAAGGGTGTAGTTAATTCAATATTTTAAAATCACATTATAGTGTGATTCTTTGTTTGTTGCTGGATGTTTTAAGAAAAGAGTCAAAATTTCAAAAAATTTATGACTATCTGACTGCAAATTCAACACTGTGTAAGCTTCCCTAAAATTAATTTTTTTGAAAATTGGTAGAATTGATTTGCTAAATATTATTTTGAATAGATGATTTGTTCAAAATTCAGGTTGCAACTTCCGACTGTCAGGGGAGCAAAAAGGACAAAGAGGTCATTTTTTCTCATTTTAGCGTTTATTTATTAGGTATTCGAAAGAACTCATAAACTTGTTTCGACCTCTTTTTTTGTGCCCGAATTTTTGAAAACCTTGCTGGCATTAAGAAGTTTTAATAAATAATTTGCAAAAACTTGGTTTAAATATTGATTTACGCATAATTATTTCAAAGAATAATTTAATGTCTCCAATAGCTTGATATTTTACATAGTTGTTTGTTCATATGAATAAATCCTATACATTTATAATCAACTCTAATCTAAACTGAAATGAACCTTTTAAAATCCAAAATTCCGGTTTTTGAAATTACATTTTTTATTATTTTCACTTTTGGAATTAACAATGTTGTTGCTCAAAGCAATCTTGATTATTGCAATGCAGTACAAAATAATGTTGGCTTAATCCGGTATCCAGTTGGCACTATCGCGGCTACTTCAAATAATACAGGTGAAATTGCAGATGCAATGACTATGGTTCCCCGTGTTTATCCTTGTGTGAATAAAGTTGTCAACAGGGGTGGCGAGGACGATTGGCGTGCTTCAATTGCTGGAGACCCATCCCGGCTAATAGTTGAATATTTAGCTGATAAACCATCTGGTGCATCTAGTGCAGAAATCACTGTTACTCCGCACATGTCTGTTTTCAAAATTAGATTTCCTGAAAAAGAAAAAAACAAATATGTTGTATTTGATTTTAGCAGGCACAAAATGGATGTCTGGGCAAAGTTGTACAAATGGACAGAGAGGTCGGTAAAACTAATTGATGATAAAACTATTCAGGCGACTGTAAGTGAACCTGGTAAAAAGGGAGTTTATTTCACGATCAAATTTAGCCAGCCTTGTATGGGATACGGAATTATTGATTCTGTTGGAACAGTAAAAGAAGAAATGAATCAGGTTTCAGGATTAATGTTAGGAATGTATGCTCAATTTGACACATCAACTGTAACAGTCTCTATATCAGAATCATTTACAAGCATGGAGCAAGCCGTCGATTTTCTTAAAACAGAACCTTTTGGTTTTGATTCAGCCCATCAACAATGTAAAATGGCTTGGGAAAAAACAATTGACATTGTTCGATTAGAAGGCACAGAAAATAGCAAGCGAATGGCATACACTGCCTTATATTCCATGCTGGTGAATGTAATAAATGGGAGTCAGGGATCTGCTTATCTCAAGTATTATCCCCGGCCATTGTCGATTGCCTCCAGTGCTTATTGGCAATTTATTGGTGGATATCAGAGTTGCGCATGGGATAATTTCCGAACAGCTTATCCTTTCCTGATGCTGAGTTATCCGGAAGTTATGAAAGATGTTGTTAATACTTATCTAGCCAGATACCAACGGGATGGATTTGTTGAAGGTAATATTTGCCTTTTTACCGGACCTACTGCTAATCATCGAAACATAAGGTTAATTCCGGTAATTATATCACAAGCTCTTCAAAGTGGTATAAAGGCTGATTATACCGGTATTTACAAAGCGCTGAAGAGTAATTTTAATGATGATAAATTTTTCCCTTCAACAATTTCCAGCCTTGGATATGTTACTCAACCAAACTCAGGGGGAAAGGCATGTTCCGAAACACTGGAGTGGTCAACCGGATTGCATTCTTTATCGATGCTTGCCAAAGCTAATGGTGATGACGAAGAAATGAACCGGGATTATAGATTGAGTCTTTCTTATAAAAATCTTTGGGACAGAAAAAATCTATTATTCCGTGTGAAAAATGCAGATGGTTCATGGGGAATTATTAATAACAAAAGCTGGCACTGGGATCCAAATCCTCAAGGTCTTTTTGAGGGAACTAATAAAGATTGGATGTTTGCCGTTCCACATGACCCATATGGATTAATAAATTTGCCCGGACAGAAAAGGTTTGTCAGTAGAGTTATTGATTATTGCATGAATGATAGTTGGTTTAACGATTATCAATATCATTATCCTTATTTGTTGTATTATGCAAACGCAGCTAATGAAGCTCAGAAAATCATCCGAAATACCTGGATACCAATGTTTAATGAAGGGATCATGTATGAAGGAGTAAGCCCTAAACCTCCGTATAATGGGTGGAAATCACACTATACCAGTAATGCTGGCTGGTTAATTTGTTGCATGACTGGTCTTTATCCGGTGCAATCTCCAGCAGGTCAATATATTATTACTTCTCCGACGCTTATTAAAACAGTTATTAAAAATGGCGAAAAGAATATCACCATTAAAACTTTGAACAACAATGACGAAAATATATTTATAAAAGAAATAAAAATCAATGGCAAGATATATCCATCATACCTTATTCCTGCAGAAAAGCTAGTATCTGGTGTAACGATTGACTTATTAATGAGCAATGACCCGGAATCCAGATTAGGTGAGCTATATATCAGTTCATCAGATGGTTTTGTTAGGAGTTCTGAATTGGTTTCAAATTCTCATTTAAAATGTCGAATAGAAGTAGCAATAAACAATGCCACAACTAAAATTTATTGTTCTTCTAAGCCTGTTAGGGTAACGATGAATGATAAAATAATAGAGGCTTGGGATTTTGATAAACGGAATAACATATTGACGATTCAAAGTAAAGACATTACTTCAATAGAGGTATTTTTAAAATGATTTCTGGAATCGTAATAAAAAGGGTTAAATCATTAAGGTTGATATAAAAAAAAATATTGCAACTTCCGACTGTCAGGGGAGCAAAAAGGCCAATCAGAAATGGTTGACTTTTTTTATGCCTTTTTTTAAATGAATCCCGACAAAGTCAGCGAATTACTTGTCTGCTGACAGGCAGGCATCGAATGTCTTATAAATAAATCATTTTGTTTATATTTAACAAAATAAAAAATTAGATTCAATATGAACAAATTAGTTGCATATTTTTTAAAGTATGGAAGAATGACTATTTTTCAGTATAAGATAAATTATTATTAGTAAAGATATTAATCAAGTATATTTAAATATAAACTGGAATGAGAACAAAAA
Organism: Mariniphaga sp.; assembly: GCA_013203525.1. Classification (GTDB taxonomy): domain Bacteria; phylum Bacteroidota; class Bacteroidia; order Bacteroidales; family Prolixibacteraceae; genus JABMQB01. The sequence continues at coordinate 4,284 of JABMQB010000037.1, read as the reverse complement.
TGAAAATCAATGCTTGCCTGTTGGTGATTTTAATAAATATATTTGTGGCAGTCAATGTATTCGCCCAAGAAGTCCCATTGGTTTATGATGTTGAAAATACAGGCGTGGAACGTCCAATTCCGCATTTGCCAGCTTTCGACGAACTTCCGACCATTAATCCTCTTACCGACCCGTTCGAGTGGTCTGATGGAAGTGGTCGGGATATTACTTTTGATAATTGGAAATACCGACGTGCTGAAATCAAAGCTGAGATTGAACATTTTGAGATCGGAAAAAAACCTGTTCGTCCAGAGAATATAGTAGCCAGTTATTCAGAGGACACATTGACAGTAAATGTAACTGTGAATGGAAATACATTAACACTTACATCGGCAATTACTCTTCCATCCGGAGATGGTCCCTTCCCTGCAGTTATAGGAATAGGCCGGGGTTCCGGCAGTCTCCCATCCGACATCTTTTCCAGTCGCGATATTGCCCAAATTTCATTCAACTTTGGACAGGTAATGGCTCATGGACAAACCCGCGGAGAGGAACCTATCAACAAGCTTTACCCTGATCTTACTTATATGGGTGCTTATAGTGCATGGTCATGGGGAGTAAGCCGCATAATAGATGGATTAGAACTTGTTTCGTCGGATCTGAATATAGATTTTAAACACCTGGCGGTAACCGGGTGCTCCTTTGCTGGCAAGATGGCTCTTTTTGCCGGGGCGTTTGACGAGCGTATCGCACTTACAATTGCACAGGAATCGGGTGGTGGTGGCGCTGCAGCCTGGCGCGTCTCTGAGACCCTTGGAAATGTGGAAACACTGGGTAACACAAGTCACGTTTGGTTTATTGAAGAAATGTTTCAGTTTTCCAAAGCGGTTTCGAAACTACCATACGATCATCATGAGCTAATGGCTATGGTTGCCCCCCGCGCGTTATTATTGCTTGGAAATCCGGATTATGAGTGGCTGGCAGATGAGTCAGGCTATGTCTCCTGCAGAGCTGCACATAAGGTTTGGAAAAATTTTGGAATATCTGACAGATTTGGCTTTTCGATTGTTGCCGGACATCGTCATTGTTCTCTGCCCGTCAGCCAAAGATCAGAGGTTGAGGCTTTTGTGGATAAGTTTCTTCTGGGAGATATGTCTGCAAATACAAACGTAACGACCAATCCATATAAGGATGTTAACTTTTCCCGTTGGACGAAGTGGTGGGGAACCGGTGATCCGATTTTATCGGAATAAAATCTGTTTTTCCACTTTTGTAAATTCTAATAGAATAAACCACCTTCATTTAAATGAATGATAAATTATTTATTAAAATAAGTCCAAGTTTTAAGGATGGTGTAAATTACCATATTTTTGCTATGTTTAATTTATAAGCATGGTTACAACTTTCTTCTGTTAGGGGAGCTAAAAAGCTGATTAGAAATGGTCAGCTTTTTTTAAATAACTATTCAAACAAAAAATTTGAAAAATCTTTTTTATTGAATAATATTGTAAATGAAAAATAATTTGGAGATCAACATTAAGATTTCGATTCATGAACTATAATTTTAAGTACAACGTTAATTATCTTATAATATATTCAGTAAGATTTCTTTTTATGCCATGGGAAACAAAAATTTAAATTTAGCGGGTAAGAACCACTGGTTAATACTTTGCACCATCTTTTTTATTCTTTTTAGTATTGGCTGTAAAGAAGAAATTGTACCTGAGGCATTCATGCCACGAACAGAATATGAAGCTTATGAGCATGCACTTGAACAGGCGAACATAGCCCAAACTGCTCTAGGTCGTGAATGGAAAAAAGCAGGAACAAAATCCCTGAAAGAACCTATTGATATTAATCTTCCTTTTGAAGAGGAATTCTATTGGAATCCAAATAGTGCTGAAGCCACTGGGTACAGTTTTTTTGTACAACGAGGATTACGAATTGAAGTTGAAATATTTGTAAATTCTGTTGACTCGCTGCTTCTTTTTACTGACCTTTTCAGAATGAGGGGTGATTCGATATCTGAATGGATACATGTAGCAACGGCTGATATTGAAAATCATCGTCTTGAGTTTGAACCCAGACGTGATGCAGACTATGTTCTGCGCATACAACCTGAATTATTACGAGGTGGAAGGTTCAGGATTTTGATCAGGGAAGTTCCTTCAATTGGATTTCCGGTAACGGGGAAAAACAGTCGTGCTATTCAAAGTTTTTTTGGGGCTTCAAGAGATGCAGGTAGAAGACGACATCATGGTGTTGATATTTTTGCAGCAAGGCATACTTCCGTTGTTGCTCCTTCTAATTCAACTGTAAGAAGGGTAGGAGTTGGCGATATTGGTGGCAGGTATGTTTGGTTATATGATTCAATCCGATCGATGTCACTATATTTTGCACATCTTGAAACACAGGAAGTTACGACAGGAACCAGAGTTGTTGCAGGACAAATTATAGGAACAGTTGGAAATACAGGAAATGCTAAAACTACTCCTCCCCACCTGCATTTTGGAATTTACAGCCGCGGACCAATCGATCCGCTTCATTTTATTGCAGAAACTGATATTGAACCAGATAAAATTTCAGGAGATACTTTATTTCTTGGCAAGATGGTTCGATCAAAACAAAATGTAATTATTAAATCTTTACCAACTATTAAAAGCCTGCCTGTTGATACGCTTGAAAAACATTCTATGATGAAGGTAACAGCACTTGCAGGTAAGTTTTGCAGAGTAATATTACCCAACAACTCATCTGGTTATATTGCGGAAAACCAGATTGAAATAATCAACGATCCATTGTTTCAAGAGATTGCGACAGAGGCTATCGTCTTTTTGGAAACTCCCGACAAGAATGCTATACAAATGACTAATATAAAATCGGGAGATATATTTGAAGTGCTCGGAAAATATAAGAAGTTCATTTACGGTAAAACCCTTGGAGGAAGGAACGGATGGATTCTCTCGCCCTGAAAAAATGAATTATTCAATATAAATATTTCTTATTCTATATTTTTAACAAGTCAGTTCATCAAAATTAATAAATTGACATTCAGTACTGAATTTGTATGAAAGGAAAAAAAGTTAAAAGTTTGTTAATGCCATTCGGTTAGTAAACAAATAATTAATGTCGATGTTTCTTAATGTATATCAACTATTAATCTTTAAATTTTAAACATAAATGAAACAATTCAATTTATTTTTTTTATTCCTTTTACTTTATATTTCATCCGTTGCTCAGGAAACCTGGACAATCGACAATGCACATTCAAATATACGTTTTGAAGTAGGATGGGAAGACTTTTCAATTCGAACAGGTGAATTTAAGGTTTTTGAAGGTAATATAATAACCTCTTCGAAGGAAGATTTATCTGATGCAACTTTTTATCTGAAGGTTGATCCAAAAAGTGTTGAAGTAATAGCTGAAAATCTTTCTGAACAGTTGAGGGGAGAACGGTTTTTTGATGCTGAGAATTTCCCGGAAATAACATTTTCTTCCTCTATGGCAAAGGCAACCTCCGACAGCACATACATTTCATCCGGCAAACTAACTGTCAATGGCGTTGAAAAGGATCAGGATGCATATTTTCGGGTTAAAGGTTTTAAAAAAGGCAGAAGAAGTTATTTGTTTGGTTTAGAGGTAACAATTAAATTAAACCGGACTGATTTTGGTTTGGATTGGGGAAGTCCCAGATTAGGTGAAACAATTAAAGTTGTTGGCCATTTACTATATCAAATGAGGATTGAGGAATAATAATGAAATGTTTGATTAAATACTTAATAGTTGCAGGATTTCTTTTTTCATTAAATAACCTGCATGCTCAAATACTTACTTTTGACCATGGTAAAATTGAATTCTACACGAAAACAATTGTGTCTGACATAGAAGCAATAACAGAAAAAGTATTTGTGAAACTGGATGTTCAAAACAGGAATATTGAAACTACAATTGATATTAAATCCTTTGAATTTGAGGATGATTTAATGCAGGAACATTTTAATGAAAAATACCTTGAGAGTGATCGGTTCCCAAAAGCTACATTTCAAGGAAAAATTTTGCAAGACATATCCAATATCATCGAAGAAATTGAGGCAGGTGTATCAGGCAGTCTAACCATACATGGAGTCACAAAAGAAATAGAAGTTAAGGTGCAAATTTCAAAAAAGGAGGATTTTACATATATAAAATCACTGTTGTCCGGTAAAACTAATTAACCGGGTCAGGTATTTTGCAGCCTAACCCGGGATGTCTACTTTTGAGTTACGACACAAAAAAGAAAGACATGGGTAAAAGTAAAAATTTTAG
>JABMQB010000374.1 GCA_013203525.1 Mariniphaga sp. | reverse complement strand
GAATAATATCAATTTTTTTAACTTTCCCCGATACCGATGAGTGAATATTTGCCGAAACAAAACCACCGCTTTTGGCAATCACCTGCCCGACTTTTACTTCATCGCCTCGGTTTACCATAGCAACTGCCGGAGCTCCGATATGTTGTGATACCGGAATAGAAACAGTTTTAGGGATTTCTAAAACCTGAATTGCCTTGTCGGCTGAAATTTTATGTTCTGGTGGATGTACTCCTCCGAGTTTAAATGTTTTTAACACGATGTACCTCCTTATTAATTTTCAGTTTTACATTCTGCTGTTTCTTCCGTCTTTATTTTTCGTGGAGGGAAGTTTAATTCCACTATTGAATTTGTTGGGCAAACTGGCACACATTTCCTGCAAAGTTTACATTTATCAGAATCAATAAAAGCCAGGTTGTTTTCAATTGTAATAGCATCGAACTTACATTCCTTTTCGCATTTGCTACACCCAATACATGCAACTTTACATGCTTTACGAGCGATGCCTCCTTTATCTTCATTTCGGCAGGAAACAACAATTTTTCTATTCTTAGGGAATTTCTTTCGGAGTTCGATCAGGTTTTTAGGGCATGCATCAACACAAGCACCACAAGCCACACACTTATCATCAATAATTTCCGGAACACCCAAATCGGAACGTAAATCGATAGCTTCAAAATCACAGGCATCATAACAATCGCCATAACCAAGGCAACCATACTGGCAATCGGTTTCACCACTGTAAACTGATGATGCTATGGCACATGTTGTGGCACCATCAAAACTATTTGTTTTTGGACGCTGGTCACAGGTTCCGTTACAGCGTATATATGCCACTCTTGGATCGGTTTTTATGGCTTCAAGTCCAAGGATTCCAGCCACATCACCCATAGTATCATTCCCTCCAACAGGGCAGTTCAAGTCACTTAATTCGTTTTGTTTTACACAAGCTTCGGCAAAAGCCCGGCATCCGGCAAACCCACAACCTCCGCAATTTGCCCCTGGTAAAGATTGTTCAACTTCATCAATCCGTGGATCTTCATAAACCTTAAATTTACGGGCAACAAAATAGAGTATGACAGCGGCTGATATTCCTATCACACTTAATGTAATAACTGTATATAAAATTGTGATACTCATATATTAGTCAGTTTCTTCAATTTCGAATTTGAATATTTTTTTTAAATGATTCCGAAAAAAATATAATGTTGTATAGTATGGAATTAGAATCCCAAGTGAAATTAATCCACTTATTCCTTCATTTTTTGTCAAAATAAGCGATAAAATTAAAGTAGATATCAGCACTATAAATGGGAGCATATAACCATAAAACAGAGCTTTAAATCCATTTGATTCTTTAAAAAGGATCGTGACTTCTTCGTTTTCTGAATATTTTTTTGAAAATCCTGTTATTTCGATTTCTTTTTCCTGAAAGCCGGAAACAGAGCAGGCGCCTTTTGCATGACATGATGAGCATGCCGACTGATTAATGATTGCAACTATCATTAAATCAGGATCAATTTGTTTTACAAAAGCTTTGTGCCGAATTACCTCACTCATCTGCTGATACTTCCCCAAGTTTTGAAAGCACAAAACTACATATTTAGATAAATTATAAGCTGTTAAAATTCATTTTTGTTGTTCTATAATTAATTTAGAAAAAGTCTATTTAGCGATAGTCAGAAATCTTAATCTGATTTAGGGTTTTTTGCTGCTTCCTCTCTAAGGGAGTTAACATCCCAGGCACAATCAGAATCATGGATTGAATAGTTTTTTTCAGCATCCAGCGTTTCCTTTATTTCTTTGGAAAGACGCCTTGTTTCCTGAATAAAATGGACTTCATCTTTTAACCAGTGTTCATATAATTCCTGAACAATTTCGTCTTCGTGATGTTTAAAAGTACGTGCTGCTCTGTAAGCCTGATAACGTGTAAATCCCAGGCCTGTTAATGCTTTTGCACCCAATTCAACAGCTGAATTAAATGTTTCCTGCTGAACTGTTTTAATATTCAACTTGAAAAATTCAAATGCATGGAAAATATCCTTGGCCCGGGCAAAAATCTGAACATCAGGGAAATTGGTTTTTACATATGCAGCCACCTTTAGTGCCTGGTCATATTCGGCCATACTTAAGATGAGTATTCTGGCATTTTCAATTCCTGCTTTTTCCAAAATCTGTGGACGGGTTACATCTCCATAATAAAGTTTAAATCCATATTTGCGAAGAATTTCGATGTTTGCAGGATTGCTGTCGATTAGGGTTACATTAAAATTATTAGCGATGAGTATACGTCCTATTGTTAGTCCAAACCGTCCAAATCCAGCAATTATAATTTTATTTCCTTCATCTTCAACCTGGTCAAATTCTTGCCGGTTTTCACGTTTTGATATAAAGGATTTTATAAACTTATCGTGAAATATAAGAAGGAGAGGAGATATTACCATTGAAAGGGTAACAATAATCAGGAGCAAACCGGATGTTTTATTGTCAAATAATCCATTCTGGCTTGAAAAAGAAATCAGAATAAAACCAAATTCACTTGCCTGTGCTAACGAAAATGCAAAGAGTAATCCCTGCCCTTTGTTCATTTTAAAACTTTTGCCCAATGGGTAAAGAACCAATATTTTTAAAGTTATCAGTAGAAATACAAAGCCTATAACCTGGACTGGTTTAGAAAATAAAATTTCAAAATTGATACTTGCTCCAACTGAAATAAAAAACAAACCCAATAATAATCCTTTAAATGGTTCAATAGTAATTTCCAGTTCGTGCCGGTATTCGCTGTCGGCCAACACTACTCCGGCAATAAAGGTTCCCAGGGCAGGAGAAAGTCCAACCTTATCCATTGCCAAAGCAATTCCGATAACCATTAATAACGAAGTTGCAGTGAAGACTTCTTTTAATCCTGATTCGGCAATAAACCTGAAAACGTAACGTGCTATAAACTTCCCACCAACTATGATAATGCTTATAACGCTAATAATCAGTATAATTTGTAACCACGCTGGCATGGAGCTAACAGTTGATAATTCTTCAGTTCCGGCAATTATAATATTTTGAGGATTTAATGTAGCCAATAATGGGATTAGAGCCAATATTGGAATTACAGAAATATCCTGAAAAAGAAGTACAGAAAATGCAGATCGACCTGCCTTGTTTTTTAATAAGCCTTTTTCAGTAAGAGTTTGCAGAACAATTGCCGTTGAGGATAGTGATAAAATCAGTCCAATTGCCACAGCTTTATTAAAATTGAAATTAAGAATCAGAGCGACAGATGAAATTACAATTGTGGTAAACAATACCTGGAGCCCTCCTAATCCAAAAATCGATCGACGCATTTTCCATAATAGTGTAGGTTCAAGTTCCAGACCGATAAGAAAAAGCATAAGAACAACTCCGAATTCAGCAAAATGCATAACCGATGTACTTTCCGGTCCAACCAGATTTAAAAGAAAGGGGCCAATCAGCACACCAGCAAGTAAATACCCCAGAACAGATCCAAATCCAAGTTTTTTGGAGAGCGGCACTGTTATTACTGCTGCTAAAAGATATATAAGTGCGTCAAAGAATATTTCCTGTCCGTGCATTGCTTACTCAATTAAATCATTTGTATAATTATTATTTCCGGTTTGATTTATAATTATAGTTTCATCTCTTAACCCGGTTAATAGTTTTTTATAATCAGATGCATATTTTTCAATTTCAATATTGGTAATTTTATGTGAGCCATGCACAACAAACGGAGGGAGGTATTTCATGCGGCACAATGTAGCTGTTTGATAGAACGGCGCAAGAAACTGGTTAATGGTAAAATGGTTATCTCCTTTTTCGGAATAAACTTCTTTTCGTCCACCGGTAGATATTACTGAAATTGCAATTTTACCCTTCAATGCCTTGCCTTTGATGCCATAGGCAAAATTATGTTCCAATACCAAGTCGATCCATTCTTTCAACAAAGCCGGGCAACTGTACCAATAAAAGGGATGATGCCAGACAATTATATCGTGCTGAAGAAGAAGTTTTTGTTCTCTTTTAACATCAATAAAAAAATCAGGGTATTTTTCGTATAGGTTATTAAAAGTAATACCCTCTATTGCCTGAATACTTTCCATAAGTCTTTTATTAATTCTTGATTTATGGAAGGCAGGATGCGCAAAAAGAACCAATATTTTTTTCATTTCGTTGAAAAGTTTTTCATTATAAAATTAACCAACAAAAAGCTGATCAGTTCAGAATATTTTGACAAATAGTTAATTTTTCGTTGTAATATTAAAGTATTAGCAATTTACGGAATAGATTAATTAAATTCAAATCGAATTTATAAATATATTTTATGTTCAGGATTGTTTCTATAATTATTTGTTTGATAGGACTCCCCGTTTTTCTAAAAGGCCAGGTTAAAGAAGAAGTTCAAATTAAAATGTTTTTTAATAAAGCTTTAACAGATAGGACTGCATATGAAAATTTGAGATATTTGTGTAAAAACACCAAGGGTAGAATTGCCGGAACACCGGAAGCAGCGACAGCAGTTGAGTTTACATTTCAAGTAATGAATCGCATGAATTTGGATTCAGTTTTTCTTCAACCAGTTCAGGTTCCCAGGTGGGTGAGGGGAGAAAAGGAACAAGCTAAAATATTATCTGACAAATTCGGGAATAAGGAAGTACCCATTACTGCGTTGGGAATTTCAATCGGAACCGGAGAGCCCGGTCTAACTGCAAAAGTAATTGAAGTACATAATTTTGAACAATTTGCTGAACTTGGAGAAGAGAAAATCAAGGGTAACATTGTTTTTTACAACCGCCACATGGATCCAACTTTAATTAACACTTTTTCGGCTTATGGAGCAGCAACAAACCAACGAACCCAAGGTGCTTCAAAAGCCGCGGAATATGGAGCAGTAGGTGTTGTTGTTCGTTCACTTACAACAGCCCTCGATGACCATCCTCATACCGGAGTTATGCGTTATGATAATAACTTTCCCAAAATTCCAGCTGTTGCAATAAGTACAAATGGAGCTGATTTACTCAGTTTATGGCTAAAAGAAGATCCAAATTTGAATTTTTATTTCCGGACGACTTGTGAAACTTTTCCGGACGTTACTTCATATAATGTTATCGGTGAAATAATGGGAAGTAAATATCCTGAAGAAATTATTACAGTGGGTGGCCATCTCGATGCCTGGGATAACAGCGAAGGGGCACACGATGATGGTGCTGGTTGTGTTCAGGCAATAGAAGTCCTAAGGCTTTTTAAAAAGATGGGAATAAAACCAAAACGAACTATTCGTGCTGTTATGTTTATGGATGAAGAAATTGCTCAACGGGGTGGAAAAGAATATGCCAGACAGGCTGATTTGAAAAATGAAAAACATTATTTTGCTTTGGAATCTGATAGAGGAGGATTGCTACTCAAAGGTTTTGGTATTACAGCACCGGAAGAAAGACTGGAAAAAATGCTGGCTCTGAAAAAATATTTTGAACCATACGGAATTCAGGAGTTTACAAAAGGTGGAGGAGGAGTTGATATCGGTCCACTAGGGCAATTTGGAACACCATTAAGCTCATTCGTGCCCGATATGCAACGTTATTTTGATTTTCATCATTCGGCATTTGATACTTTTGAACAAGTGAATATCCGTGAATTACAAATGGGCAGCGCTGCTATAGCATCACTAATTTATTTGATTGATACGTTTGATTTATAAAATTATAAAAAGCATTATTATCAGTTGATTAGGATTAATATCTTAATTTTTTACATCCATCAAACGTTTGTCAATTTCATTTATTACAGTTAAATTGTGATGTATTATCTAAACTAATTCATATGAAACCGATATTATCCAATTTGTGTATTTTAAATTGTTTTCTGGTTTTATTATTTTCTTCAAACGCCAATCCGGTATCTGAAAAAAATGATTCAATAAAAGTTGGTGTTGCGAAGGTATGTATTACACCGGAAGTACCTATACAAATGAGCGGTTACGAAAGCAGAACAGAACCTTTTAAAGGAGTTCATGATGATTTGTTTGCCTCGGCTTCAGTATTTTCAGATGGAATAAATAAAGCAGTTTTGATATCAGTTGATGTGATTGGTTTCTCCAATTCATTTTATGAAGAAACGGTTTCCAGAATAAATAATAAGACCGGGATAAAAAAGGAAGCAATTTTATTAAGTGCAGTTCATACGCATGGTGGACCGGTTAGTAAATCCTATGAAACTAATGTTTCACCTGCAATCGAAAAATATGTTAATGAATTACAGGATAAAATAGTTAATGTTGTAATTGAAGCTTCTGGAAAAATTCAACCTGTGAAAATTGGAACAGGTAAAGGTATTTGTAATATGAATATTAATCGGAGAGCTAGATTTGCTGATGGCAGTATCTGGCTAGGTAGAAATCCGGATGGAATCTGTGATCATGAAGTTTCAGTTGTAAGGATTGATGACCTTGAAAATAATCCAATTGCGGTGTTGGTTAATTGGCCGTGCCATGGGACTGTTGGTGGGCAGGAGAATTACTACATAACCGGCGACTGGCCTGGTTCTACTGCAAGATATATAGAAAAAGAATTAGGTGATAATGTTATTGTTCAGGTTACAGCAGGTGCTTCAGGCGATATAAATCCGATTTACGGGCCTAATGATAAGTTTGACGACATTGAAGCAATAGGAATGTTACTGGGCGAAGAAGCTGTAATAATAACAGAAAAGATTAAAACTGCAACTTCGGGAGGTATTAATACCATAAATAAAGTAATTACTGCGGAAGGGAAAAAAAGGCTTGCAAGCAGGCAACCAAACCAAAAACTAGAACCTGGTACTGATAGGAATATTAATTTATCGGTAATAAAGATCGGAGATTTGGTATTTGCAGGTATTTCAGGTGAAGTAATGAATGAAATTGGTTTGAAAATAAAGGTTGATTCTCCTTTTGAAAATACAATTGTAGTAACTCATTGTAACGGAAACAGTGGATATCTTTGTACCGATGAAGCTTATCCATTAGGTGGCTATGAAGTAATGGTTACCCAGACTATGCCGGGAACTGAATTATTAATAACTGATAATCTTCAAAAAATGATTGAATCAGTGAAAAATTAATTTCTTTTTATTGAAACCCAAATTTTTATAAAAATGAAGTGTTTATTTATTATAGTTATTTTATT
>JABMQB010000373.1 GCA_013203525.1 Mariniphaga sp. | reverse complement strand
CTCCCTTCTTCATAATCTTCAATACTTCTTATTGAATTTTTAAAATTGTAAGAACTGATCAGTTCTACAACATCATGACGTAAAGTAGTTAAACAGTTGTCAATTAAGTCTTTTCGGAATCTTTTTTCAGCCAGATCGATAACATAGCCAGCCGAGATAATTTTTCCAAGTGCTTTTCCAAGGTCAACCAGTTTTCGTTGAGGGATTATTTCAGCAATTGAAAAGTTGATTTCCTTTTTAATAAATTCCGAGAATTTGGCTGTTAAATCAAAATTGTTCAGAAATTTAAACAGGTTTAGTTCATTTTTCTTTTTCATTAGTTTTATTACTGCTTCAGAAATCTGTGTGTACAACATTTCATTTGAGCCTTTAAAAATCTGGAATGCCCTGCTATCAACAATTCCCCTTCCTCCAATATGGCTTAGCCTGTATCCTTTTGCTCCTGAAAGCTGAACCAGGGTTTGCGCCGATTCCTGCATTAAATCGGTTACATACGATTTCATGCCGTTTGCTTCAATTCCAGATAACGATAAATCATGCTCGACTCCACTATTGATGTTGCTTCTAAAACACATTGCTGAACAAACAGTAAATGCACTTTGAATTTTAGAAATTTGATATTGAACCTGGTCAAATGATAATAAACTTTTTCCTCCTATCATTCGGTTTTTACATTGTTTCAGGGATTCATCCAACATACGTTTAACAAATCCTAATCCCATTGCAGGGAATTGCATCCTGCTATGGTGTAAAATGTCAAGCATCATTTTAATACCTGTACTTTCAGGCTCAAGTTTAAATTCTTCAGGAATTTGCAGATTTAGTTTGTTGGTTCCATAAGGAATCATATAAAGTCCGAGGTTGTCAAAATATTCTTCAACTACTACTTTTTGATTTTTTTGAGTAACATCACAAATAAAAAAATCAATATCTCTTTTTAATCCACCTTTGTTATCTTTTTGGCGTGAGGTTATTAGCCAATAATCAGCCATGCCAGTAAGCCCCTGCCAGTGTTTTATCCCCTGAATTTGATAAATGCCCTTTTCTTTACTGTGTGAAGTTTCCATATTTAATGCATCACTACCATATCCGGGTTCAGTTATCATAAGACCTCCCATATTTTGGTTTTCCAGAAATCGTTTAAAAATATTATGTTTTACCGATTTGTTGGCATATTTGGCAACTGGTTCTAAAAAAAGAGCTACATTGATTCCAAACATGAGCGATAAAGGCAGAGATTCATAAGCGGCAGCCGATATTATTCCAATACATTCCTTTACAATTAAACCCCGTCCGCCATATTCTTTAGGGATGGATACTGATAATGGACTGTTAGCCATTATTTCCCTCATTACCAATGGAGGTAGGCCACGATTTAAGCTAAACTCGTTTATGTCAGCTCTTTCGTAAAATACAGATTTTAGTGTTTCTTCAAAAGATTTTTTAAAATCAGAATAATTTACACTCATGTAGATCGGTTCTTTTGTTTATTGATTCTATTTTTATATTGCATCTCAAACAAAGTAAAACCTATAAAAGTGATGTGAAATCTTACCCTGCAAAAGAAAGAACAAGAAGATTTTTTAATTGTTTAAAATGATTGTAATTTACAACACTGAAATTTCCGAATCTGGATTTGATTTTTTAATCTTTTTAGGAATGTTCTGTAAATATACTATTGGAAGGGGTTAATATTATATACATAGCTTGTTTAAAAGAATTTTACCTTGCAACAAGTTTTATTTTGACAAGTATATTACATCTAAAAATAAAGGCAATGACTAAACCAATTTTTCTGTTATTACTATTCTTTTTCCTTAGTGTTTCTTCTTTTGCAGATATCAAACTTCCAAATTTAATCAGCGATGGTATAGTTCTTCAACGCGATACAGAAATAAATATTTGGGGATGGGCCGAAGCCAACGAAAGGATTACACTTAATTTTAACAGTAAGAACTACAGAACCAGAACTGATAAATCTGGAAAATGGTCGATTATTTTGCCTCAGTTAAAAGCCGGTGGTCCGTATGAAATGATTTTTAAAGGACAAAATGAAATAACAATAAGGAATATAATGATTGGTGATGTTTGGGTCTGTTCAGGTCAGTCAAATATGACTGTCCCCATGGAAAGGGTTAAAGAAATTTACTCTGTGGAAATTGCGTCGGCTGACTATCCGGAAATAAGGCAGTATTTTATTCCTACTATTACAAATCTTAATGGTCCGGCAAAGGACCTTCCTCCCGGAGTCTGGAAAGAAGCAATTCCTGAAAATATTATGGATTTTTCTGCAATTGCCTATTTTTTTGCAAAAAAAATTTACGATAAGCACCAAATTCCTATTGGCATACTTAACACGGCCGTTGGAGGAACTCCAATTGAAGCATGGACAAGTGAACAGGGATTTACCGAGTTTCCTGATATTCTGAAAACCATTGAAAGGAATAAGGATACAGCATTTATTAATTCATTTAAACAAAGAAGGCCAGCACCGGCTCCAAAAACGGAACCGGCAGATAAGGGTTTAGCTGAATCTCCAAAATGGTATGAAAACGATTATCGACCCAAAGGGTGGCATCCAATAAATATCCCTGGTTACTGGGAAGACCAGGGTGTAAAAAACCTGAATGGAGTTGTATGGTACAGAAGGGAGATAGAAGTTCCTGAATCGATGCTTGGGGTGCCGGTAAAACTATTTATGGGCCGGATTATCGATGCCGATTTTGTTTATGTAAATGGGCAGCAGGTTGGTAATATTACATACCAGTATCCACCCAGAAGATATGTAATTCCTGCCGGAGTATTAAAACAAGGGAAAAATATAATTGTAATTCGCGTAATAAATAACGGTGGCAAAGGTGGTTTTGTCCCTGATAAACCTTATTTTATGACTGCCAATGATCAGGAGGAGGTTGATCTTAAAGGAACCTGGCAATATAAGGTTGGCGAAGTATATAAACCATTTAATTTTGGTAGAGGAGGAGGAGGTTTTGGTTTTTCAGCCCAAAACCAGCCTTCAGCATTGTACAATGCTATGGTTGCTCCTATGATTAATCTGAAGATTAGGGGTTTCTTATGGTATCAGGGGGAATCGAATGCTGGCAGGCCGGAGCCGTATAGAAAATTATTACCTGCTTTAATCACTGATTGGAGAAATAAGTGGAATAATCAGGAATTGCCTTTCTTATATGTACAACTGGCTAATTACATGGATGTAAATTATTTGCCTGAAGAAAGTAATTGGGCTGAACTCAGGGATGCGCAGTTGAATACTTTATCAGTTCCGAATACAGCAATGGCGGTTGCTATTGATTTGGGCGAATGGAATGACATTCATCCTTTAAATAAAAAAGATATTGGGGAACGTTTAGCCTTGGGAGCATTAAAACTTTCATACGGTGATGACATTGTGTTTTCTGGCCCCATTTATCATTCATATTCCTTAGAGGGAAATAAAATTGTTTTAGAGTTTTCTAATATAGGTTCTGGCCTGGTTAGCAATGATAATGAAAAATTACGGCGGTTTGAAATAGCTGGCGAAGATGGCAAGTTTGTTTGGGCTGAAGCAAAAATTAAAGGAAATACCGTTGAGGTTTGGAATGAAGAAATTGAAAATCCTGTTCAGGTACGATATGCATGGTCTGATAATCCACGTGACGCAAACCTGTATAATAAAGAGGGATTACCGGCATCACCTTTCAGAACAGATAAATAATAATCAAAAAATTGATAAATGAAAAAGTTTATAATTTTATTAATTGCCGTTGGTTTTTCTCAAATAGTACTGTCTCAAGAGGTAAAAATTGATGAAAGTAAATATACTCCTTTGGTAACATATACTGCACAACAAGACCATGCTAATATGATGGAGCAACTGGGAATAATCGAAGTGAGGCCAGGGCCAAGTGGCAATGAAAATGCACCAAACCACGCAAATTACGATGAGTCAATTGCTAATCCTTGTCCTGAACTGCCTGATATTTTAACTACTAAAAGCGGCAAAGCGGTAACTACTGCGGATATGTGGTGGAATCAGCGTCGCCCTGAAATAGTTGAGGATATTGAAAGAGAAATGTATGGATGTCTTCCTGAAAACATACCTGATGTAACCTGGATTGTTGAGGTTACCGACTATGAACGTATAGGTTTTACCCCTGTAATTGCCAGAAAATTGGTTGGGCATGTCGATAATAGTGAGTATCCGCTTATTGATGTCAATATCGATATGATGCTTGTTGTGCCTACAAATGTGAAGGGGCCGGTCCCGGTTTTGATGATGTATGGCCGACCTTCGTTTCCTGCACCGGCACAACCATCTCAGGAAGATACCAAAATGATAAATGAAGCACTTAAAAAATTGCTTATTAAAGAGAATCCGGAACTAAAAGAAGTATTCGAGAAATTTCCGGTTTATGATCCTTTTAAATGGGAAAATCCATTTTCATTTGGGCAAAGGAGAACCGGAGATCCTTCTCCTACCGAGCAGCTAATTGCAGCAGGCTGGGGCTATGCTACCATTAATCCAAGTAGCATTCAGGCTGATAATGGGGCTGGTTTAACAAGAGGTATAATTGGCTTGGTAAATAAAGGCCAACCCCGCAAACCTGATGATTGGGGTTCGCTTCGTGCCTGGGCCTGGGGTGCTGCCCGTGGACTTGATTACATGGAAACAGATACTTTGGTTGATGCTACAAAAGTGGGAATTGAAGGTGTGTCGCGATATGGTAAGGCAGCTTTAGTTACTTTGGCGTTTGAACCACGATTCGCTATGGGTTTAATAGGTTCTTCAGGTAAAGGAGGTGTTACACTTCATCGCCGTGTATTTGGTGAAGCTGTGGAAAGCCTGACAGGTAGTGGTGAATATCACTGGATGGCAGGAAATTATTTGAAATACGGAGCAGAGAAAGCAACATTCGGAAGAAAAACCGGTTGCGATATTCCGGTTGATTCACATCAGCTGCTGGCACTATGTGCACCGCGGCTTACATTTGTCAGCTATGGGATTCCAGAGCAAGGCGATGCAAAATGGCTTGACCAACAGGGTAGCTATATGGCAACGATAGCAGCCGGAGCTGCATTCAAATTGTTGGGTGCTAAAGACCTTGGTGTTTCAAATGATTATATGGCAGAAAAAATGCCTCCGGTTCTATCCGGTTTGCTAGATGGAGAACTTGCCTGGCGGCAGCACGATGGTGGACACACTGATGCGCCAAACTATCAATATTTTATTCCATGGGCCAGCAAGTTTTTAAATTATGAGAGAATACCTGTACGAAGAAGATAAAGCTATTGGTATTATAATTTTGAATATGGATTAATATTTTTTTTGTATAAATAGAATGGCTAAAACAAAATCTATGAAAGGTAATTGTCTGTTTATAATTCTATCTTTTTTGCTGTTATTTGGTTGTTCAATTAAAAAAGAAGATATAAATACACAACAAGCTAATTATCCAATTTTAGGTATTCCCTTCAACAAAGTACAGATTAGCGATAATTTCTGGTTACCAAAAATTGAAACCAACCGCACAGCCACTATTCCGGCTTCATTTAAAAAATGTGAGGAAATGGGAAGGTTGGATAACTTTCTGATTGCTGGTGGAAAAATGGAAGGAGAAGTGAAAGGTGAAATGCCTTTCGATGATACGGATGTATATAAAATAATTGAAGGAGCATCTTATTCAATGACTACAATTCCAGATCCAAAACTAGATGCCTATGTAGATTCGTTAATAGAAATCATTGCTGTTGGGCAGGAAGAGGATGGTTACCTTACAACCTATAAAACCATTGACCCAACTAATGCTCCTGCTAATTGGTGTCCGGCCGGCGACAGGTGGGAAGACCTGGTTTGTAGCCACGAATTGTACAACAGCGGACATATGTTCGAAGCGGCTGCTGCCCATTACCTCGCAACTGGGAAAAGGGACTTTCTTGATATTGCACTCAAAAATGCCGACTTACTGGTATCTGTTTTTGGTCCGGGAAAAAATCAGGATGTTCCGGGTCATCAGATTGTTGAAACAGGGCTTATTAAATTGTATCAAATAACCGATAAAAAAGAATATCTCGATCTTGCACGCTATTTTCTCGATGGACGAGGCGATAGTACTAGGCGGGAAACATGGGGTCCTTATACACAAGACCATAAACCGGTAACAGAACAGGAGGAAGCTGTTGGTCATGCTGTTCGTGCAGTTTATATGTATGCCGGGATGACAGACATTGCAGCCTTATTTAGTGATGAGGCTTATAAAAATGCAGTAAATAGAATTTGGGAAAATGTCGTAACAAAAAAGATGTATATTACAGGAGGTGTTGGTGCTCGTCATGATGGAGAAGCCTTTGGTGAGAATTATGAATTGCCGAATTTAACTGCTTACAGCGAAACCTGCGCTGCCATCGCCAATGTGTATTGGAATTATCGAATGTTTTTGCTATTTGGCGATTCAAAATATATTGATGTGCTGGAAAGGAGTTTATATAACGGAGTTATATCTGGAGTTGCTCTTGACGGGAAAGCATTTTTCTATCCCAATGCATTGGAATGTAATATGCACTATCATTTTAACAGAGGAAGTTTAGAACGCGAGCCCTGGTTCGATTGTTCGTGCTGCCCAAGTAATTTGTGCCGGTTTATGCCTTCAGTTCCTGGGTACATTTATGCACAGGAAGATGATGTTTTGTATGTAAATTTATTTGTTGAGAGTACTACCGAAGTTATAATAGGTGAAACTTCTGTGGTTATCGGGCAAGAAACAAAGTATCCATGGGAAGGGGATGTGAAAATTTCTGTCACTCCCCAAAAGGAAGCAAACTTTACAGTTAAAATAAGAATTCCGGGATGGTCAGTGAATCAACCACTGCCAAGTGATTTATACCACTATTCCAATACCGGAAAAACCAATCCTGAATTAAAGGTTAATAATGAAAAAATAGTATATTCTATTGAAAATGGTTATGCTGTTTTAACCCGAAACTGGGCTCCAACTGACGAAATCGTATTATCGTTACCAATGGATGTAAGGAAGGTAAAAGCCAATGAAATGGTAGAAGATGACCGAGGCAAAGTAGCTTTAGAACGTGGTCCGATAGTGTACTGTATAGAAGAATTTGATAATCCGGAAATTGATGATTTAAAAATATCAAAGAACACCAATTTTACAAGCACCTTTAATCCTGATTTACTGAAAGGGATAGAGGTAGTAAAATCATCCGGTGTTTCAGAGGTTGAGGATTTTACCGCAGTTCCTTATTATGTTTGGAATAACCGGGGCGCTAATAAAATGAAAGTTTGGTTGCCCGAAAAATTAGATTAAAAAACTAACCGATTTTATTTATGAGAAAAAGATTAATATATATTATTGCGTGCTTGTTCCTTTTTGCGATCCCACAGATTTTTGCTCAATCCAGGGGAAATGATTCAAGTAAGATTATTCGCCAGCGAATATCAATTAACAACAATTGGAATTTTTTTAAATACGATTCGATATCAAATTCAGATCACTTAATTTATGATGAACGTCCAGAATTGATCAATAGAAGTGATGATAAAGAAGCGGATGCTCAACCAACCGAGGGTGTAATTATTGAAACTAAAAGGAAAGTTCTTAAGCCCTGGATTTTACCTGCCGGAAATAGTTTTATAAAAAATCTGGCTGATAGGCATGCCCGGCCTGAAGGCAACCCTGGCAGTGATTTTCCCTTTGTTCAAAACAATTTTAATGATGGTGAATGGGAAATTGTTGATTTACCACATGACTGGGCTATCAAAGGGCCATTCCAGGAAGGAGACCGTCCTGAAGTAGGTGGTGGAATGGGAAGGCTGCCAATTAATGGTGTTGCCTGGTATCGTAAGAAACTCGATATTCCTGCCTCAGATAAAGGCAAATCATTTTTTCTTGATATAGATGGAGCAATGTCATATGCAATTGTTTGGTTAAACGGCAATTTGGTTGGAGGCTGGCCTTATGGCTACGCTTCATGGCGGCTTGATATTACACCTCATATTAATTTTGGTGAGGAAAACCAACTTGCAATCCGTATCGATAATCCAAACCAATCGGCACGTTGGTACCCTGGTGCTGGATTGTACCGGAATGTCTGGTTGGTAAAAACAAATCGGGTTCATGTTGCTCAATGGGGGACTTTTATAACAACAGAAGATGTTTCGGAAAGTGCTGCCACAGTTAGCCTTTTCGTTTCCATCGATAATGATTCTGAAAAGAATAGTACGGTTGAAGTTAGTTCGAAAATTTACGCTCTTAATGCGTCAGGAATAATTACCGGTGAGGCTATAGCTGTCTTTCCTTCTGAAATAATAAATGTAGCAGCAGGAAAGCAAGTAAAAATAAGCAATACCACATCACTAAATAAACCCAGGCTTTGGGGACCTCCTCCAACACAGGCTCCCAATATGTATGTAGCCATAACTGCTTTGAAAAAAGATGGTTTAACATTGGATTCTTATGAAACTAAATTTGGTGTCCGTTCACTTGATTTCGATCTGGATAAAGGAGTAATAGTAAACGGAGAGCATATATCGATCAAAGGAGTTAACCAGCACCATGACCTGGGCGCCCTCGGTGCAGCATTTAATATCCGGGCAGCCGAACGTCAACTGGAAATACTCAGGGAAATGGGTTGTAATGCCATCCGTATGTCCCATAATCCTCCGGCACCCGAATTACTTGAACTAACCGACCGAATGGGATTTTTGGTGGTTGATGAAATTTTTGATGTATGGGAACGAAGAAAAACTCCGCTTGATTTTCATTTGATTTTCCCTGATTGGAGCGAACCCGATACACGTGCATTTATTCGTCGTGACAGAAACCATCCATCGGTGATTATGTGGAGTTATGGAAACGAAGTAGGAGAGCAATATACAGGAGAACAGGGCGCTGCTGTTGCAAACCGTTTGGTTGGAATTATAAAGGAAGAAGATCCGACCCGCCCGACCACCTCAGCTATGAACTGGGCTAAACCTAATATGCCCTTTCCTGTAGAGATGGATATTATTAGCCTGAATTATCAGGGAGAAGGCATTCGGCAAGATCCTGAATTTGAAGGAACCAATCGTATTCGTACTAAACCGATGTACGATGATTTTCATACTCAATTCCCTGATAAAATGATTTTTAGCAGCGAAACGGCGTCTGCTTTTAGTAGCCGTGGTATTTACCTCTTTCCTGTATCAAAAGAGCTAAGTTCACCAGTGAGAGATGCAAGGGGAGGAGATTCAAAAATAGCTCAGGTTACATCCTATGAGCTTCATGCTGTTGACTTTGGGTCCACTGTCGATAAAGTTTTTGGTTCGCTCGAAAGGCATTCTTTTGTAGCAGGAGAGTTTGTCTGGACAGGTTGGGATTATATTGGCGAGCCAACTCCTTATTATTCTGCCCGCAGTTCATATTCGGGAATCATCGATCTGGCTGGTTTTAAAAAAGACCGCTTTTATTTATATCAATCGCACTGGCGGCCGGAGTTACCCATGGCACACATCCTTCCTCACTGGAATTGGCCTGAACGTGTTGGGGAAATAACACCAGTGCATGTGTTTACCTCAGGCGATGAAGCTGAATTATTCCTGAATGGAAAATCATTGGGGAAAAAGAAAAAAGGTGAATACGAATACCGTTTGCGTTGGGACGATATAAAATATGAGCCGGGAGTCTTAAAAGCTGTTGCATATAAAAATGGAAAAAAATGGGTGGAAGAAGTGGTTAAAACCACCAGTGAACCTGTTAAGTTGTGTGCAACTGTTGATCGTAATAAAATTACCGCCGATGGGAAAGATTTATCCTTTATAACGGTTGAGATAGCTGATAAAGAGGGTCTTTTGGTGCCTCGCACAAATAACCTGATTGAGTTTAGCATCGAAGGCCCCGGCGAAATTATTGCAACCGATAACGGAGACCCCACCAATATGGTTTCTTTTTCTTCGAACAAACGTGAAGCCTTTAATGGATTAGTTTTGGTAATTGTTCGTTCTAAAGCAGGAGAAAAAGGAGTAATTAAAGTGAAGGTAAAATCAGCCGGGCTAAAAGAAACAAAGTTGAAGATAAAAAGTAAATAACAAAATTTGAATTTAATTAGAAATGAAAGTAAAAACTTTATCCATACTCACTCTGTTAATATTTTCTATTATTGGTATATCAAGAATTTCTGCACAAACAATAACAATCGATTTGTCAAAAGAATACCAAACCATTAGAGGATTTGGCGGTATGAACCATACAACCTGGATTAATGACTTAAATGAAGATAACAGGGAAAAAGCTTTTGGTAACGATCCGGGAGAAATCGGTTTAAGTATACTTAGAATTCATCTTGATCCTAATCCTCAGCGTTTTAATTTGGAAATACCAACAGCCATATATGCAATACAAAAAGGTGCAAAAGCATTTGCGACACCATGGAATGCACCAACTGCATTGCTTGATCCAACCTCCAATCCAGGTAGAGTTGATCCTAATAAGTATGGTGAATATGTTGCCCATTTAAATGCGTTTAATGCGGTTATGTCAAATAATGGGGTGCCCTTGTATGCTGTTTCAGTACAAAACGAACCTGATTGGGGAGAATGGACACGATGGACCTCCACGGAAATGCTTGACTTTATGAGAAACTATGCTCAGAATATTGATAACCGGGTGATGGCTCCTGAGTCTTTTCAGTTCAGGCGAAGTTTTACAGATCCTATTTTAAATGATTCGCTGGCTAATGCACATCTTGATATTGTAGGAGGGCATATTTATGGTGGAGGATTAATGGATTATCCCCTTGCCCGTGCGAAAGGCAAAGAGGTGTGGATGACTGAACACTTGCTGGGGAGCGGTGATGGACATATAAATAATTGGGATTTGGCTGTTACTGTTGCAAAAGAAATAAACGACTGCATGAAGGCTAATTTTAACGCTTATGTATGGTGGTATATTCGCCGGTCGTATGGTTTGATAACCGATGATGGCAACATTACTGATAAAGGATATATTATGTCACAATTCACAAAATTTATACGCCCTGGTGCTGTTCGTGTCGATGCTTCCCTGGATTTGGCAATCAATGTTGATGTAACTGCTTATAAAACTGATACCTCGTTTGCAATGGTAGTTATTAACCGGAAAAAAGAGAGTGTAGAAATGAATTTTAATATTGAAAATGGCAATGTCGAAAGGCTTAATAAATTCACCACTTCTGAAATAAAAAAAATGGTTAATGATGGAGAGATGTTAATCTCCGGTGGCACATTTTCTACAACCCTCGATGCAAATAGTGTTACTACATTTACTTCTGATCCAGAAAATGGTGGTAAACAGGATAATAATAAGCCAACCGCATTTGCCGGCGATGATTTAATAGTTGAAGATACTGTAGGAACAGGATCAGTAGTAGTTAAACTTGATGGTTTACTAAGTAACGATAATGATGGCGAAATTACAAACTACTCATGGTCATTAAACGGAGAACAACTGGCATGGGAATCTACCCATGATGTAACAATTTCAATAGGTGAATATAACTTTGTCCTTACTGTTACTGATGACGATGGTGCCACAGCAACAGACACCTTGCATATTGAATTGAATAGTACAAGAAATACTGAAATTTGGCTTGAGGCTGAATGTGGAACAGTAGGGGCTAGCTGGCAAAGCCTTGCTAATGCCAATGCGTCAAACGGTACATATGTGGAAACTAACAGCGGAATCCAAAGCCTTTCAGGTGCTTCAACCAATCCCGATAACTTAATTACATACAGTTTTACAACCAGCGAAACAGGTAACTATAAGGTATGGGGGCGGGTTATAACTCCTACTGCCGATGACGACTCATTTTGGATAAAAATTGATGATTTGGATTGGACTATGTGGAACAGTATTCCTTCCGGATCGGCCTGGCATTGGGATGATGTACATAGTTATAGTAATGAAAATGTGGTTTTATATGAATTGGAGCCCGGGAGCCATACATTAAGTATTTGTTTACGCGAGGATGGTGCAAAGCTGGATAAGATTTTAATATCAAATACCGGGATTACACCCAATGGTTATGGTAATGATGCTGGTAATTGCCAGTCAACTAGTAACATCAATTTATTAGGAAATTCCGAAGGTATCTTTGATGTTTATCCAAACCCAACAACCGGGCAGGTCACGATTTTTTGGGATAAGAAATTTAAATCATTAAAAGTTTTCAATCTTCAGGGGCAAATACAGTTTTATAAGGAATACACATCTGAAATTGAAGTAACTGATGAGATGTTTGATTTAGACCCGGGAATATATTTTATTATTCTCCAAAATGATATTTCATCGGTAGTTAAGAAACTTATTATTAAATAAGTTGATTATTTATGAATTAATTTGTTTTTTCAATTGTATGGCTTTTTGCTGTTTGATTCCCATTTCAAATTTTAAAAAAATTGTGTAATTAATACCAGCGGCAATATCTGTCAGTTGTTTGCCTTATTTTGAATTAACATATTAATATTTTAACTTTAAGGAAAACCAAAATTCACTCTGTGTAATTCATTTCTGGTTTTAGATAAAAAGTATTATTTAATGTGCAATTATGAAATTACCTTCCTTTAAGCCAGTTGTTAAATTGTTACCCTTACTTATTCTTTCAAGTTTCATTTTTATATCAGGATGCGATTTTTTTAAAGACTTGTTTGGTAAGGACGATCCTAAAAATGATAGCAACGTAAGTGATACTGGATCCTTAGAAATTGGACCCAACGGTGGAAAGTCAGTTTGGATAATCTGGAAATTTTTGTCCCGTCTGATGCTTTCAATGAAGACAATCAGATAAATATTAGCAATGAAGATGGCAGTGATGAATTCGGGGAATTTGCCAATTCAGGGCTATATCAAATAAGCGGACTGCCCGAAACTATTACTAAACCTATCAGGATAATAATTAAATACAATGGAACCTTAACCGGTGATCCTCTTATTGCCATTGGGGAAATGCTATATGTAACCAGCCTTGATAGCATGCTTTATTCTTTTCATGCTGAAACTGCTATCGATTCATCTGGTTACCTGATCTTTGAAATATCTCCTAATTCAAACCTGATAAAATCAGGGTAAATAGGAAATGGCAGTAGTAGTAAAACAATAAAACTAATCGCATTAAATACTTATGTGAAGAAACTTAGTTCTAAAGGGAATTTTATGCTTTTTTATCCTATGAAAACTGAACAGGATGCGATCCGAATGGGTGGACATTTTGAAAAAGCTTACACAGTTTGCAAAGAAATGGGATTTTCTTATTCAGCCCGGACATCATGGCCGGTAGATGTATTGGTTAAACCCATAAAACCAAATAAAGATGGCTCTATTACGGTAGGTTTCTATTCATGTTGGGGCAGTAAAAATATGACAGATGAAATATTAAAAAGCGTAATTAATAAAGGAAATTTCACAATTAATGCAGATATTTTATCAGATGATCTTAAGCTTCGGGTAACTTGTGGGCATGAGTTTTTACATCTGATTCAGAATTTATATGAATTTTCATCATCATGGATTGAACCGGAACAGGGGTGGCTTAAGGAAGCAACTGCTGTGTGGATTGAAGAGAAGTTTGCTAATATGCCAAATTATGTTTCATCAAGCCATAATAAACAATCAAATAATTTATTAAGAGGTTGGCAAAGATCAAGTGTTGGGTATGTTAAGAATGGTTATCAGCTTTCCCCTATTTTTAAAGATATTGCAGATAGATATGGAGATGATGAAATTATTAAAGTTTTTAATAAAATAAAGGATGGTATTTTACCGTCAAATGCTGAAGATCCCGTTAAAGCTGTTATATCTGTTGTGAAGGAATGGGAGCCGGTTCAGTCTTTTTGGCATGGTGTGTTAAGTTCTTACCTTTTAGGTAAATATTATAACAATTCTGTTAATTATGAATTTCTTGGTAATTCGTCCAATTTTGGATCAGATTTAGTCCTTCATCCTGATGATCCAAAAGTTGAGCATACTCTTACTTTAGTTGATTTTTCAGGTATGCTCTTTAAATTCGATCCAAGGAATTTTAGCTCGCTTACAACTGTTCCCTTATCTCTTAAAGTATACGATCCGACTAATTGTGGGATTTTAGTATGCAAGTATAAGAAGGGCGTTGAAATTACTTCTGTAGGTGAAGCTTTTCCAGGGGGGAACGGGCAGGTAATAATAAGCGATGTAAAATCAATATTTGATGATGGATATGAATTGGTATTATTGGTGTCGAATGGTAAATATGATGAAAGTAAAAATTATTATGGAACAAATACTGTTAAATTGGAAGTTGAATTTTTAAATCCTGAAATTATTGTAGATTTTGCATATTTTTTCAACAATGCAGATTTTGTTTTTAATTATAATGATGGTCGTAGTCCTTTATATGAAAATGGAGTTGGTCACGAATTTTTCCTGAGGCATTTTGTTGAACCTGATGTTTCAAATCCCAATATTTATAAAGCAAATATTAATTTTAGTCAATATAGTTCAAATTATGTAGGAACCTTAAGTGTTGAAGTGATAAATGAACCCCGTCAATGTTTGAATTTTGAGCTCAATTTGGATGTAACCGAATTTACATATTATAAGCACCATTACAGATTTAATTGCGATAGTATTCCTTTTTCAGGAACTATTGCTGATACAAATATTGATAGTTATTGGGTTTGGGGGAATGATTTTGGCTATGTAATAGCTAATTACAGTTATTCACAGGATACTCCTTCCGGGGAAAAAAAATTAACTGGCTATACCATTGTGGATCAAGACAATTTTTTGATAGAGATTTCTCGAAAATAATTCAAATATTAACAAGGATCCGCTTTTTTCAAAAAGATTGGTTTCTTTAATTCTTTTGAAAATAAAACAAATATTTACAACCTGTTTTCCAAAATTAGTTTTATGGTTTTAGGACCAATGTCACTTTTTTCACCTAGTTTAAATCCACGTTTTTTAAAACGGCTTGTGATTTTATCAATTGTTTCTGCCGGCACATTATAATCAGTCATTTTTGTTGGAATTCCTACTGATTCAAAAAATGAAACGGTTGCAGCAATTGTTTTATCTATTCGCTCATCTTCCGTTCCTTCAGTTATATTCCATACCCGTTTGCCATACTGCAGAATTTTCTCTTTTTTCTCTTTTCTGAGGATGTGCATCATTCCTGGTAATACAATTGCCAAAGTTCGTGCATGGTCAATTCCATGG
>JABMQB010000372.1 GCA_013203525.1 Mariniphaga sp. | reverse complement strand
CCGATACATTGACGAAATACGAGCAAAATTGCTCGATGTACCAATGATTTTTACCGAAGTGGAAAACAACATTCTGGAGAAAAATATTTTTGGTGTTGATATTAATGAAGAATCGGTTGAAATTGCCAAGCTCTCGTTGTGGTTACGCACCGCACAGAAAGGACGAAAACTCACCACATTAAGTAACAACATTAAATGTGGAAATTCGCTGATTGATGACCCCGAAGTTGCCGGAGAAAAAGTTTTTAACTGGCAAAATGAATTCTCAGAAGTGTTTAAAAATGGTGGTTTTGACGTGGTGATTGGGAATCCGCCTTATGTCCGGGCTGAATTACTTGGTGATTTTAGGGAAAATTTGGAAGAGAATTACACAGTTTTTAATCCAGCCGGAGATTTATTTTCGTACTTCTATGAAAAATCGTTCAAACTGCTAAAAACAAAAGGACTGTTTGGTTTCATCTCAAACACTTTTGACAAAACCACAGCCGGAATCTCAATTCGTGATTATTTGCAAAATGAAGTTCAGTTTTTAAAATACATCGATTTTACAGAAGTACAGATTTTTGAAGGTGCAACTACTTATCCGGTAATAATTATAGCAAAAAATCAAAAAGAAACAAACCTGCCATTTACTTATATTAAAATCCCAAAAGCTAGCCAATCGATTGTAATTGACATAGATTTTCATGATTCTGTTTTGGTTTCGCAAAACCTTCTTAACAAAGAAAACTGGAGTTTTAAGAGCAACCAATCAGTTAGTTTGGTTGAAAAACTTCAAAAAAATAAAACCATTCGGGAAATTTATGGAAAATCATTCCGTGGTATTTTAACAGGATTAAACGAAGCATTTATAATTCCAAAATCTTATCAGGTTGGAAAACATGTAAAATCAATTTTTGAAGGTAAAGAACTTGAAAAGTGGTCAATTCCAGAAAGTGTACAGCAACTAATTCTTTTTGAAAGTAAGTGGACAAAGGAAAAATATGGCGCGGAAATTACAGAAAACGATGCGCTTGAAAAATTGAACAATGAATTTCCGGAATTAATGAATCATATTTTGCCTTTGGAAGAAAGGGCGAGAAAAAGATTCGACCAGGGTGATTTCTTTTGGGAACTTAGAAATTGTGCTTATTACGATTTGTTTGAAAAACCCAAAATCGTTTTCCCAAATCTTCAAAATACAAACAAGTTTGGATTTGATGAATCCGGGGCATTTATTAATGCCCCCGCAGTTATTTTGCCCACAAACGACAAATTCATTACGGCAATCCTAAATTCAAAATTAGTTTGGTATTTTCTCTCCAGCATTTGTGTAGTGCGAAATGGTGGATACATTGAGGTAAAACCTCAATATTTCGAGCAAATTCCAATCCCCGAAATTTCCGAGGAGAAAAAACAGGATTTGCAAAATGTCACCAATCAAATAATTTCAAGTAATTCAGAAAGACAAAAAGTTCAAAGTCAGTTTTTAAAACTTCTGGAAAGCAAATTTATTGATCTGAAATTTTCAAAAAAACTTCAAAATTGGCCAGAACTGGAATTCAAAGATTTCCTAAAAGAACTTCAAAAGGCCAAAGTAAAACTAACTCTTTCCGAAGAAGCGGAATGGATGCAATATTTCAACGAACAAAAACAAAAAGCACAAACCCTAAAATCCGAAATAGATAAAACCGACCGTAAAATTGATCTGATGGTTTATGAGTTGTATGGATTGACGGAGGAGGAAATTAAAATAATTGAAAATTCTTAATACACACAATATGAATGATCCAAGAGGTTCAATATGGAGAAAATGGGATTTACATGTTCATACACCATATTCAGTTTTGAATAATGGGTTTGGTGATGATTTTGATAATTATGTTCAGAAACTTTTTAAATCAGCTATTTCTAATAAAATTGCTGCAATTGGAATTACTGACTACTTTACAATTGAAGGGTATAAAAAAATTGTAAATGAATACTTGAACGTAGAAGAAAAGCTTAAAAAGCTTTTCTCTGATGAAGAAATAGCAAAAATAAGAAGGATTCTCATTTTGCCCAATATCGAATTTCGTCTTCATGATTTAGTAAATGGAAGAAGGATAAACTTTCACGTAATTATGTCAAATGAAATTGAGATTCAAGATATTGAAGAACATTTTTTGCATGAACTTGACTTTGTTCATGAATCTGAACCATTTGAGAAAGATTTTACTAGAAAATTAAAAATTTCGAATTTAACTAATTTAGGGAAAAAACTAAAAGAGCAACAACCGGAATTCTCTGGGGATGATTTATTTGTTGGTATGGCTACAGCAACTGTTCAAAATAAAGAGATTTCAGACAAATTGCAAGATCCACGTTTTAAGAATAAATATATAATTGGTGTACCCCCTGATGAAGATTTGTCCAAAATAGAATGGGCAAGCCAAGAACATATGATAAGAAAACTGATAATTCAAAAATCAAATTTTCTTTTTACATCTAATCCAAATTCAATTAAATGGGCTTTAGGTAAATTTAATAAAACAACAGAAGATTATATCAAAGAATTTAAATCACTTAAACCATGTATTTGGGGCTCTGATGCTCATGATTTTGAGAAATTATTTGAACCAGACTTAGAAAGATATTGCTGGATTAAAGCAGACACCACTTTTGAAGGAGTTAGACAAATATTATATGAACCTGAAGAAAGAGTCTTCATTGGAAAAGAACCTGAAATTTTAGCTTTGGTTCGTAATAATCCGACTAAATATTTCAGTAAAATTGAAATTCGGCCTGTAGAATCGTATAATGGTAAAAATGGTAAATGGTTTGATAATTTAACCATTGAATTCAATAATGGTCTATGTGGGATTATTGGCAATAAAGGAAAAGGTAAAAGTGCTATAGCTGATATTCTTGGATTACTTGGAGATTCTAAAGTAACAATTAATGATTCTAAAGATAAATTATTCTCTTTTCTAAACAAAAGTAAATTTTGTAAAAAAGGATTTGCAGAGAATTTTGAAGCCATACTTTATTGGAACGACAATAAACAATCTATAAAGCAATTAAATAAAGAGGTTGATTTTACCGAAATTGAAAGAATTAAATACATTCCTCAAAAGTTTTTTGAAGATTTATGTTCCACGGAAGATGATGAACATTTTAAGGAAGAATTAAATAATGTAGTTTTTTCAAGAGTTGAAAATAAAGACAAATTGGGTAAAAATAACTTTAATGATTTTGTAGATTATAAAACGGAGTTAATCGAAATAGAAATCGAAAAATATAGAGATACTCTTAAAGAACTCAATGTTGAAATTTTGGAATTGAAAAAAAAGGAAACATTAGAATATAAAACATCACTTGAAAATAAGATTAAAGGAAAACAAGATGAATTAGATGCACATAATAAAATTAAAGAAGATTTTGTAGTCGTAAAAAATCCTAATGAAGATAAAAAACTATCGGAAGAACAAAAACTGAAGTCAGCTAGTATTACAGAACTTGCCGAAAGAATTAATGAGCTACAATTAAGAATCGATGAAAGCTCTAAAAAACAGGAAGATTTGGAAATAGAAAAATTTGAATTAATTAGGTTTTTAGAGGATATTGGCGATTTAGAAGAATATGTTAATGAATGGAAATCTAAAAGAAAAGAACCTTTCAAAAAATATGAAATTGATGTTAACGATGTAATTAAATTTAATTTTAATAAACAACAATTAGAAATCATAAAAAATAAAAAAGAGGAAGAATTAAAACTTATTGAAAATCTACTTTCCCCCCAATCAATAAAAGGTGATAAGGAAAATGAAATTAGCCTTGTTTTTCAGATAGAAGATATTAAAAATCAAAAGGCTCAACTTGATAGTGAGCTTGAAAAACCATTTAAAGACTATCACGATTTTCAGCAATTGTTAAAAGATTGGGAAATAAGAAAGAGGGCAATTGAAGGAGATAAAGATATTCCAAATTCTTTGAAATTCTTTCAACATGAAAAAGAGTATATTGAAACAAATCTTGAAAAGGAATTAAATCTTAAGATAGAATTAAGAAGAAATACAACATCCAACATTTATAAAAGAAAGAAAGAAATACAGGATATTTATAATAGCATTAAAAAGTCCATTACAGATTTATTGGAAGTTTATTCAATTGACCAACAAATTACTTTGGAAACATCATTCCGAGTTGAGCAGTCTTTTTATTCTATTTTCTTCGATCGATTTATTAAAAGGTATAAGGACTTCTATCAAAATGCAGACAGTTTTTTAAAGGAACTAGTTTTAAGTTATGATTTCGATAAAGAAGAGAATATTATCAAATTTATTAACGAAATTAGATAAAACGGTCGAAGTTGTGCCACCCATTTCGGTTCAAGTTGTGCCAGTCATTTCGGTCGAAAGTGTGCCACTTTATTGTAGCATATAATCTACGTTTCGGTTCAAATTG
>JABMQB010000371.1 GCA_013203525.1 Mariniphaga sp. | reverse complement strand
CAAGTACATTTATTGTTGAACCGGGAGATTTTCGTGCTAATTTTGCAATTTCGATGATTGGATGGGGGCATCTCATTCCGATACAATTTAATTCAATAGTTTCTTTCATAATACAACCTCTAAAATGTTAAATACTTTTTTTGTTTTTAAATCCTTGATTACCTAAAAACCTCTTATTTTTTTAGGATAAAGATTGTATTACAAATCTATGCTTGCTTTGAATGATTACAAATAAGGGTATGCCTTATATGAGGATGGGGAAATCCTTATTGCAGTGGCTGAAAATAATAAAACCGAGGAAAATCCTCAGTCTTATTATTTAAATGAAGTTGAATTATTATACATTGTATGTTGATGAAGCTGTATCGCCCCCACGTCCGGTCCAGTTGGTATGGAAGAACTCGCCCCGTGGTTTATCGGTACGTTCATAAGTATGTGCCCCGAAATAGTCGCGTTGTGCCTGTAACAGGTTCGCGGGTAATCTTTCACTTCTGAATCCGTCGAAATAACAAAGAGCCGAAGTAAGTGCCGGTACAGGAACTCCATTTGCGAGTGCAGTTGCACACACATTACGCCAGCCTTCCTGAGCTTCTTCAATCTTTTCTTTAAAGAAAGGATCGAGTAATAAATTTGGTAAATCAGGATTATGGTCAAATGCTTTTTTAATATCACCCAGGAATACCGATCGGATAATACAACCACCGCGCCACATAAGAGCAATTCCGCCATAATTAAGATTCCAATTGTATTCTTTTGCTGCTTCCATCATCAGGTTATAACCTTGTGCATATGAAATAATTTTTGCACCAAGTAAGGCTTTTTCAAGGTCGTTAATAAATTGCTCTTTGTCTCCATCAAATTTTGGTGTTGGACCGCTAATTACTTTGGAAGCTTTTACACGAAGATTCTTTTGGGCAGACAGACAACGCGCAAATACCGATTCGCCAATTAATGTTAATGGGATACCAAGATCGAGTGCTGAAATGCCTGTCCATTTACCAGTTCCTTTTTGTCCGGCTGTATCCAATATCATTTCTACTGTTTCTTCACCGTTTTCATCCTTATATCCCAAAATATCACGGGTTATTTCAATTAAATAACTATCGAGAATACCGGTATTCCATTTCTTGAAAACTTCGTACATTTCATTGTTGGTCATTCCCAGCAATTC
Organism: Mariniphaga sp.; assembly: GCA_013203525.1. GTDB lineage: Bacteria > Bacteroidota > Bacteroidia > Bacteroidales > Prolixibacteraceae > JABMQB01. The sequence goes on along the minus strand of JABMQB010000371.1, from coordinate 1,952 downwards.
TTTCATTAACTGGTATGCCTCGGTGATGATTTGCATATCGCCATACTCAATACCATTATGTACCATTTTTACAAAATGGCCTGCACCTCCTTCACCAACCCAGTCGCAACAAGGTGATCCATCTTCTACTTTTGCAGAAACAGCCTGAAAAATATCTTTTACATGAGGCCAGGCATCTGGCGAACCACCAGGCATAATTGATGGCCCTAACAAAGCACCTTCTTCACCTCCAGAAACTCCTGTTCCGATAAATTTAAATCCTTTACTTTCAACATAATTTGTCCTGCGAATTGAATCGGGGAAATGTGAATTTCCACCATCGATAATGATATCCCCTGGTTCGAGGTGTGGCATAACCAAATCAATAAAATCATCAACAGGTTGCCCGGCTTTTACCAACATCATTACTTTTCTTGGCTTTTCAAGGCTTGCGCATAATTCTTTAATAGAATGAGCTCCAATAAAATTTTTATTTGCACCCCTACCATTTATAAACTTATCTACTTTTTCAACTGTACGGTTAAATACGGCCACCGTAAAGCCTTTACTCTCCATGTTTAATACAAGATTTTCGCCCATTACGGCTAACCCGATTAAACCAATGTCAGCTAATTGTTTCATTTTTATTTGTAATTAATAATTATTTATTTTCAATATTAAATCCAAGTTTTTCTAATTTATCCAATGTTGATTTTTCAATATTTATTGCTTTTATTGTATATGAGTCAAATTCTCTTCTAACCGGATAATCACCTCTTAATTTTTCAAACAAGTGAGGTGTTTCACGCAAGTTATCGTCATCCATTTCAATATCATAGGTCGAAAGAATAGCTTCAGCAATTATCGAATAATCTCTTCGCTGATTTCCATCAATTTCAATAATAGAATTTTCAGGGTGTTCAATTCCGGTTGGTTCCCAATCGTTGATTCCTAAATTGAAAAAACTGCTTATGGCCTGTATGCTCATTCGGGTACCGTTTGCTTTCCCATCTTTTGAATAACCTGCAATATGTGGAGTTCCGTAATCACAAATATTTAATAAGTTAAGGTTGATGTTGGGTTCATTTTCCCAGCAATCAAGGATTAATCCTGAAATATCATTTTTTTCGATGGCATTGTAAACTGCCTCAGAATTGAAAACCTCACCTCTACATGAATTAATTATAAGTGGTTTGTTTTGTAGTTCCTGTAAAAACAATTCATCTACCATATGAAATGTTTTATCTTCTCCTGAATAATTGAGAGGAACGTGGAAAGAAATAATATCTGCTTCTTTTTTAATTTTTTGGAGGCTTATAAATTTTTCTGAACCTTCCGCTCGCTCCCTGGGTGGATCATTAAGAAGAACCTTCATTCCAATGGTTTCACAAAACCGGGCAACTTTTGAACCTACATTTCCAACTCCAACAATTCCGATGGTTTTATTTTCCAGATTTTCCCTTTTTTTCATGGCAAAGGAAAACAGGGCAGAGGCAATATACTGGTTAACACTTTCGGCGTTACAACCCGGGGAATTGATCCATTTAATACCGGCTTTTTTGCAGTATTCTGTATCAATGTGGTCGAATCCGATAGTGGCGGAAGCTATAAATTTTACAGTAGATCCTTTTAGCAAATTTTCATCACATATAGTCCTTGTTCTGGTAATGAGGGCATCAGCATCTGTCACCATTTCCGGGGTGGTTTTATTTCCCGGAAGGTAGACAACTTCAGCAAAAGGTTCTAAAGCTCCTTTTATATATGGTATTTTATCGTCGATTATTATTTTCATATTTATTTTTTATAATAATCTTTTACCACTTCATCCATTACCCAACTGGTTCGTGCTGCAGTCTCACCGGTGCTGATACATTTTGTTTTAGCTAACAATTCATTGGTTACCTGTTGTACCAGGTTTTGTGAAATATGTTCAGGATTAGAATAGTAAAAATCCTTTATACTCCCATTTTGAT
>JABMQB010000370.1 GCA_013203525.1 Mariniphaga sp. | reverse complement strand
ATAATTGGGAATTTACTTTATATGAACCCAATCGTTGCCCAAATTAATAAGCAATTTGAAGGACATCCTTCAATTAAATCATTCGACTTTCTTGGTGGATTAGGTAACTGGATAATACTTACAATGATATTTGGAATATTCTTGATGATTATCTGGATGTTTTTATATAAACTTTTTTATTCAAGTTTACCGGGAAATGGTTGGATTAAAGGATTATATTTTGGGATTATTATTGGCTTTATAAAATCCGTTCCTGAAGCATTTAATCAATGGATGGTGATTAATTATCCGACACCTTTAATTTTAGTGCAATTATTTAATACTTTCATAAGTTTAATAATTTTTGGTGCATTATTAGGATTTTTCTTTTCAAAATTCAAAGTGATAACTTATGAATAATACAAACATCGAAAATATTGCATATTGCGGACTTTATTGTGCTGACTGTCCAAATCGAAAAGGGATAATTGCCGATTTAGCAAGAGATTTAAGAAAGGAATTGAGAACATATCATTTTGACAAAACAGCGGAATTGTTGTCTTCATATTCATTTTTTAAAACATTTGAAAAGTATCCTGATTGCTATGAAGTTTTAGGGGCAATGGTAAAATTGAGATGCGGGAAAAGTTGCAGAAATGGTGGTGGAAATCCAAATTGTAAGATTAAAAGGTGCGTTCAAAAGAAACAAATTATTGGCTGTTGGGAATGCGATGAATTTGAGACTTGTGATACACTTAAATTTTTAGAAGTAAATCACGGGAAAGCACATATTAAAAACTTGAAAATGATAAAAAAGAAAGGTGTTGATGAATTTATTAAAGGAGAAAAACATTGGTATGTATCGAAATGAAAATGAGTAAAAACTATGCCCAACACGCAATATAAAAAATTGGGCAGAAAGTAGTAATGAACGAATTAACAATAAATAAACGGTGTGGTAAATTGAAAGATTTGTGTTTCAAAATGCCCAACATTTCATATTGCCACCGTTATAGCACATTTACCAATATAACTTACATTATGAAAAGTATAACTTTAGTCATATCTACATTAATAACATTCATTGTGCTTTTTAGCCTGGCAACTTCCTGTGTGAAAAACACTCCTACCATTCCAACACAACTTTCAGATACAAAAACAAATTGCGATTCCATACATATACGGCTGGATGGAAACAACACCTTTTATGAAAACAATCCCACTTACCAGAATATTGAAAATAATGCAATTCTCTGGCAATTTGCAACCTATTCTGAGGCGAATATTGACAGTGCTGTTTTTCATTCCGGAACCGTTATACTCGAAGTATCCCCAACCCTTTTTAGTTTCCTGTTGATAAGAGATGGCAAAATATTATCCGAAAAATACTATAACGGTAGTAATCCGAGTCACAGCAATAATGTGCATTCGGCATCCAAGTGCATCATATCGGCATTGATTGGAATTGCAATAGACAAAGGATACATAAACGGAATCAATCAGAAAATTCTTGAGTTTTTTCCGGATTATATCCCCAATGAAGCGTTGAAGGAAGACATCACAATAGAACATTTACTGAATATGACATCTGGTTTTACTTGGGAGGAAGACTATACTGAATATTTTATTGAGAATGAAGAAGACTGGGTAAAAGCCATTCTTGATCTGCCGATGGATAGTGCTCCGGGAACTGTTTTTAACTATTCTACAGGAAATATACATCTTTTGTCTGCCATCCTTCAAAAAGCCACAGGAATAAGCAATTGTGATTTCATATATTCCAATCTTATGTCCTATTTAGGAGTGGTAATTGAACATTGGGGGCGTGACCCGCAAGGATATTTTTCGGGTGGTTATAATTTCTATATTACACCAAGAGAATTGGCTAAGTTTGGACTGCTTTATCTGAACAATGGCCTTTCAAATTCCAGACAAATTATTCCGCAAAATTGGGTAAACACTTCCCTTTCCCAACAAATAAATGTTGATAGCAAATATGATTACAGCTATTGTTGGTGGGCAACTAATATTCTGGGGCACGATGTTTATAAAGCTTGGGGTTATGGCGGGCAATATATCTGCCTGATACCAAATCTGGATATTGTGATTGTATCAACGGCAAACACCAGCGGGGTATACAACCAACTGGATATTGATAATTTCATTGAACAGTATGTAATTCCAGCAATTCAGTGAGAGAAAACGTGCTACAACAAACGCTAAAAATAATGCGAGTGGCGAGCAGAATTGAAACGAAAATACTTTTAATAAACAGTTGTGTGGTTTGATAAAACACAACTTCGAATTCTCGTACTATTTTTAGCGTCGGACGTTGGCGTTCATTGTGAAGAAAGAAATCAGCGAGTTTAAATAACATCAAACAAAAGAATAAAGATTAAATAGATTATCAACACTAGAGTCACCGTCCATAGCAATGCTATCAACAAGAAACCTATAACATACAGGAAATCGATACTCATGT
>JABMQB010000369.1 GCA_013203525.1 Mariniphaga sp. | reverse complement strand
TTACTCCTAAAATATAATCGGTATAGCTTTCTTCGTTTTCGCAATCCGCTGGCATCTGTGTTTTGTCAAATCCAATACAGCAACGTTTTATAAAGTCTTCATCGTAAAGATTTTCTGTGATGATAACATATGCCATTGCACTCATCATGGCAGCGTCTGTTCCCGGGCGAATTGGAATCCATTCATCGGCAAGTGCAACTGCACTCATCGACATGCGTGGATCGATACAAATTACTTTGGCTCCACGTTTTCGTGCTTCTTTAATATAGTAATCGCTGTTGGTACCCTCCCGCATTTCTGCCGGATTCCAACTCCACATAATTATATATTTCGAATTTAACCAGTCCTGCCGTTGGTTTCCTGAAATTTCAGTTCCATAAATATAAGGTGTAGCTGCCTGAATACATGCTGTACTATAGCTATTATAATATCCAAGGCTACCGCCAACGAGGTTAAGCAATCGTTGTGCGGTTTGTCTGCCACTGATCTGGTTGTAACTTCCCGTACCATAAGGAACCATAATAGCCTCATTGCTATATTTTTCTTTAATCCGGGAAATTTCCGAAGCTATTTTATTTATGGCTTCTTCCCAGGATATACGTTCAAAATTTCCTTCACCTCGTTTGCCAACTCTTTTTAATGGATATTTTAACCTATTGGGATGGTGCTGACGTTTTCGGTAGGCCCTTCCTCTGATACAAGCCCGAAGTTGTGGATCTTCAATAGAATCCGGACGGTCGTCGGTTTCAATCCGTGTAATGATGTTGTCTTTTACATAAACTTTTAACAGGCATCTGCCACCGCAATTGTGCGCAGGGCAACCTGTGCGAAACATAACTCCAAGTTTTTTTCTGGAAATAACAACTTTACGTTCCTTTTCCGAAAGACATGAAAGAAGACTTCCAAGGCTTAAAACCGAGGTGCCAACCAGCCCGCTTTTTTTCAAAAAACTCCGCCTGTTTATTCCTGTATTTTCAGATTTTGCCATGGATAATGAAAGCTTTAAAAATACAAAATTGAAAAGTTCACAACGATGATTTATTTGGTGATAGCTTTATTTATAATGAGTTTAGATTTATCTCCGCCTTGCCCGACCTGGAAATACAGGAAGGCTTTCGTGCCCGTTTTCATCAACACTTTGAACAGCGAAAAAATAGTTGTCTTTGGAATAGGGGAGCGTTATCTCAGTTTCGCTAACAAATATTTTTCTTTCCCATACCGGTTGATAGGTTTCACGCATTAATACGTAATAACCTTTAGGTTTTTCCCCCTTCTCCGGTTCTTCCCACGATAATGTTGAGGAGTTGCTTAATCCTTGTACACTGATTCCAACATTTTTAGGTTCGTAAGGTGCAGAAGCAAGATTTGCAAGTGTTGCCAGATTTACCCCTGTATTTTTTCTTACATATTCATAATCGACATATTCAGGCAAATCACCTAACTGAATGCCATTTTCGATTCCTGGAGTTTTGTGTGTGCGGTTATAATTTTCATTAAATTCTGTAATCCTCACTGCAGTAAATCCCTTTTTGCAGAACGGTGTATGATCGCCACCACGGCCGAATCTGTCATTTCGGTAAATTAATGTTACTGTCAACTGATCGACATATCGTTCGCCAACCTCTTTTACATACCTTGCCAATTGGCGCGCCTTTCCATCATTTTCTCCCGAGGTGTAAGCTCTGTTCCGAGCCATTTGTTCTGTTTCAAAAGCAGGAACACCTTCGCTAAAAACACGTACTTTCATGTTGTCATTTAATAATGTGCCACTGGAGCTGCTATTGCCAATCATGTCGTTATTTAGCATACCCACAATATTCCAGTTCTCTTTCTCGGCTTTTTCTGCCATGTGGGTAGCTCCGTACAATCCATGTTCTTCGCCCGAAACTGCCATAAAAATAATAGTTCCTGAAAATTCCTGTTTCGACATAATTCTTATCATCTCAAGAATTGCCGCCACACCTGAAGCATCGTCGTTAGCGCCCGGAGCAAATGAGGTGCTGTCTTCATTTTCTTCAACTCTGGAGTCAAAATGGGCACTTATTAAAAAAATCCGATCGTCAATGGAATCAATGCCTTTTAATGTAGCAACAACATTACGGAGTTCAATTTCATTTTCTATACGTTGGCCTTCACCACCAACTTTGTATTTTTCGAATTCAACACTTAATCTGCCATTTGATTCAGGAATTGATTTTTCCATTTCAGCTTTCAACCAGTTCCATGCTGCGCCAATACCTTTTTCGGGATTGTTCTGCTCACTTAAATTATGGCGGGTATGAAAACTCACCAGTTTTCTTACATCCTGTTCAATTCGCTCGCTTGAAATTTGATTAACCATTTTTTCGATAATGGAATCGCGGTTAATGATGGTTTGAGCTTTTGTTCCAAAGGAAAATATAAATACCGGCAATAACAGAATAAAGATTAGTTTCATAATAATTGGTTTTTTAACAAAGCTAAAAATAGAAAACAAATGGAAATAAATGATTGAATCAAAATCAATTTTTCAATTGAAATAATTTGTAGTTTTTAACGGTTTTAATATGGTGCGTTTGGTAATTTAATGTTCCAGGTTTTTTAAATCTTCACGACTATTTTTCCTATTGCCTTATTGTCTTCCATGTATTGGTGTGCGTCAGGAACTTCATTGAGCGAAAAGATTTTGTCAATATTCAATTTTATCGAACCATTTTCTACTTCCTTTATGAATTCCTGAAGCAAATCCTTAGAAAGATTTTTCGACTCTCCCATGTAAACAGTAAGTCTACCTGATGACGGAATAT
>JABMQB010000368.1 GCA_013203525.1 Mariniphaga sp. | reverse complement strand
GAGTAAAAGATATAGATTTTTTCCTCTTCAGATTAGAAAAATTATTTGCCTAAAATATTTGTGCTCCCCAAGTTGTTAAGTTGATCCAATATTTTTTGTGTCAAATGTTAAAAAGTTTTTAATTTCGGATGGATTTTCTATCATAAACAAAATTAGATAGTTATGGATTGTTAATAAATAAAATGCAAAAAATTGTAACATTTTTATTAACAAAGTGGTAAAAAGTGGTAAATTGTGGTAAATATTTTCTTATATTTACGCCGAAAAAATCTGAATTCTTGTTAAAGGCAACCGGAACATACGAATGCAAAGTTGATGCCAAAGGGCGATTGATGTTTCCTTCTGTTTATAAATCACAAATGGGAGAGGATGTCAATAATGGATTTGTTATAAAACGAAGCATTTTTAAAAAATGTCTTGAATTATATCCGTGGGAGCAATGGCAGAAGGAAATGAATTTGGTTAGCAAGCTTAATATGTTTAAAAAGAAGAATGCAGATTTTATTACAAAATTTATGGCTGGTGTTAAGCCCATAGAAATTGACAAAACAGGTCGTTTGTTAATACCACGCGACCTGATAAAATTTGGCGGAATTAATAAGGAAATTGTATTAACATCAGTTGTAAAAACTATTGAAATTTGGGATAAATCAATGTACGAAAAACATGTTGAATATGAACCTGAAGACTTTGCCGGATTGGCTGAAGATGTTTTGGGTGATTTTGAAATTCAATAAAATTAACTGATGTATCACACTCCTGTCTTATTAAAAGAAAGTATTGAGGGATTAGCTGTAAAACCCAAAGGAATTTATGTGGACGTGACCTTTGGTGGTGGCGGTCACTCAAAGCAAATCCTTAAACACCTGACATCCGGCAGGTTAATTGCTTTTGACCAGGATGAAGATTCATTAAAGAACAAGATTGAGGATGAAAGATTCACCTTGGTAAATTCAAATTTCAGGTATTTAAATAATTTTTTACAACTCTATGATTCCATACCAGTTGATGGAATTTTAGCTGATTTGGGTGTTTCATCATATCAGATTGATAATGCCGAAAGAGGATTCTCAACAAGATATAACGGATTACTTGACTTAAGGATGGATAAAAGAAATAAACTAAGCGGTACAAAAATAATAAACAATTATTCTGAGGATGAATTAAAAAAAATCTTTTATCAGTTTGGCGAAATTAAAAATGCTTCAAAACTAACATCCGTCATAGTTGAAAAAAGAAAAAAAAGTGAAATAAAAACGAGTTATCAATTTATTGAAGCAATAAGATCTTGTATGCCGAAAGGAAAAGAAAACAAATACTTATCTAAAGTTTTTCAGGCTATACGTATTGAAGTGAATAATGAGCTTGATGCTTTAAAGGAATTTTTAATACAATCAGCACAAGTTTTAAAATCCGGTGCCAGATTAGTTGTTATTTCATATCACTCACTTGAAGACCGTTTGGTTAAAAATTTTATGAAGTCAGGAAATTTTGAAGGTGAGATTTTAAAAGATTTTTATGGAAATCCATTGGTTGATTTTAGGTTAATTTCCAAAAAACCAATCATAGCATCTATTTCGGAGATTGAGAATAACAGCAGGGCAAGAAGTGCAAAATTAAGAATTGCTGAAAAAATATAAATAATAGTTATGGTAAGTAATAAAATCAAAAAAACTAAAAATAAAACAGGTGAAGAAAGATTAGCTGAAAAATCATTGCAACAATTGCTTGGTGGAACATTTTTAACACGTGATAGAGCTGTAAGCCTTTTGCCATTTTTATTCTTCCTTACATTTTTAGCAATTTTTTATATAGCTAATACTTATCTGGCTGAAAAAACTATTAGAGAAATCGAAAAGGTAAAAAAAGAGGTTAAAGAATTAAGATATGAATATATAACAACAAAATCGGAACTTATGTTTCACAGCAAACAAACACAAGTGGCTAAGAGTCTTGAATCAACAGGAATAAAGGAATCAACAACACCACCACAAAAAATAATAATTGAAACCGACAGATAACAAAAATTTAATCAATTGAAAGACATTAAAAAAGACATATTATGGAGAGTTTACCTGGTTTACCTGGGTATTTTGTTTTTCGGAATTGTTATTATCGGAAAGGTAGTTTATATACAGTTTTATGAAGGAAACGCTTTAATTAAAAAGGCCCAACAGCAAGAACTGAGATATTTTAACATTGAAGCAGTTAGAGGCAATATTTGCGCATCTGACGGGAGCTTGCTGGCAACTTCAGTCCCTGTCTTCGAAATCAGAATGGATGTTGGCTCCAACCTTATTTCCGATGAGTTCTTTAATAAAAAAGTTGATTCTCTTGCCTATTGTTTATCTAAACTTTTTAAAAATAAATCAAAAAAGGAATATTTAAGTGAGTTAAAAAATGCCCGAAAAAAAGGAAACAGATATTATCGTTTAAAGCGGAAAGTAAAGTATGAACAGTTAAAAGAATTACGAACCTTTCCGGTTTTGAGATTGGGAAAATATAGAGGAGGCTTAATAGTGATCCCAAAAACTATCAGGAAAATGCCTTTTAAAGAACTGGCAAAAAGAACTATTGGATATGAAAACAAAAAGGAAAAACTTTTTGTTGGACTTGAAGGGGCATATTCCGAGTATTTGGAAGGGAAAAAGGGTAAACAATTAAGACAAAGAATTTGCAATGGCGATTGGAAGCCCATACAAGATGAAAATGAAATTGAACCCCAAAACGGTAAAGATATTATTACAACAATTGATATAAATATTCAGGATGTTGCTGAAAATGCACTTTTAGAACATCTAAAAGAACACAAGGCATTTCAGGGATGTGCCATTTTGATGGAGGTTGAAACAGGATATATTAAAGCTATCG
>JABMQB010000367.1 GCA_013203525.1 Mariniphaga sp. | reverse complement strand
TCGGGGTAGTGCTGGGTTTCAAGCGCAACTCCTGAAAAGCTTCCGAATTTTTTAATACCGTCAATTTCCAGTTCCGGAGTCCAGTAACCTGTGTATAGCTGAATGCCGGGTTGGGTGGTGTACACTTCAATTTTCCGTCCGGTTGTTTCTTCAGAAAGTGTACCTGTGTAAATAAGTTTTCCATTGTCGTTGCCAAGGACAAAATTGTCATCGTAGCCCTGAGGTAAATCACCTAATCCTGATTTAAAGGTTTTTGCCGAGGTAAAATCATATGGTGTTCCTGTAACCGGAACAATTTTACCGGTTGGTATTTGTTCAACCATTTCAGTCATTTTTGTGGCAGCGAGTTTTAATTCGTGGTTCAGGATATTTTCTTTTCCACCAGTTAAGTTGAAATAAGTATGGTTTGTAAGGTTTACTGCTGTAGTTTTGTCAGTGGTTGCAATGTATTCAATTCCTAATTCATTATCGTTGTTGAGGGTATAAACACACGAAACCTGAAGGTTGCCCGGGTAGTTTTCTTCGCCATCGGGGCTAAAGTACAACATTTTAACTCCTACCTTATCGCTGTCTTCAAATGTTTCAGCATCCCACAGCAAACGGTCGAAACCCACAAGCCCACCATGGAGATGGTTTGGTCCGTTGTTAATTGCCATTTTATATTCTTTTCCATCAATAAGCAGTTTCCCGTTCGCTATCCGGTTTCCAAAGCGCCCTATAATAGCTCCAAAATAAGGGTAACTACCCAGGTACTCCTCACTAATGTAGGTTTCCAGTTTTTCAAATCCACATGCAATATTCTCGATATCCCCCTTCTTGTCAGGAGTTTCGATACTTGTAATTATTGCTCCGTAATTTGTTATTTTGATTGTAATGTTATTATCGTTTGTAAGTGTAAAAAGGCTTACTTTCTTTCCCTCGGGCAGGTTGCCAAATAATTTTTCCTGAATTTTCATTTATAAAAATTTATCTTTTGAGTTACAATATTGGATCGAAATTAAAGCTCATTTCTGAAATTCAATTCAGATCGTAAACTAAGTTTGTTTTATTTGTTAATAATTTAAATTATCTATGTAACTACAAATGTGCGAAAATTGCAAAAACTAACCGGTAGGTACCGGTCGTGTTGTGCAGCATGTTTTATTTTATTCGGGGAAAGTTATTTTTGTAAAAAACCTGTACATGAAAAGATTTTTTAGTTTAAACCAAAATTCATCGATACCCAAATACAGGCAATTAATAAATTCAATTATTAATTCGATTGACTCAGGTATATTAAAAAAAGGTGATAAAATTCCTTCTATTAATCAGATATGTGCCGAATTTAATTTAAGCCGCGATACTGTTATGGTGGCATTTAATGAGTTGAAAGCTAAGGGAATTGTGTTGAGCCAACCCGGAAAAGGATATTATATTGCAAGTACTGATATAAACCAGGAGGAAAAAATTTTTGTAGTTTTCGATGAATTGAATTCGTTTAAAGAAGACCTGTATAATTCATTTTTACAAAATCTGAATTCAAAGGCAAATGTTGATATATTTTTCCATCATTTTAATTATCAGGTTTTTAAAAACCTTCTTCTTGAAAGTATTGGGAATTACACCTCATATGTTATTATGCCTGCAACTTTTGATAATACCAGCCACCTGGTTAATCAATTGCCTAAAGACCGAATTTACATCCTGGACCGTTTAAAGGAGGATTTGTTAGAATACCCCGTAATTTATCAGGATTTTGAAAATGATCTTTATGATTCTTTGGTTGATGGGCTTGATTTAATTAAAAAATATGATAAAATGATTTTGGTTAATCCTGGAGGGAAGGAACCAATGGAGCGTGAAACTGGATTTGAACGTTTTTGCAATGAAAATAAATTTCATAATGAAATAGTGAAGAATTTGCAAAGTACAATTATCGAAAAAAATAATTTATATATTGTAATTTCAGATCGCGATTTGGTTGGCCTGGTAAAAAGTGCACAGCAAAAAGAACTAAAACCAGGTGATAATATTGGTATTATTTCATTAAATGATACCATATTAAAAGAAGTTGTATTGGGTGGTATTACTACTATTTCCACTGATTTTAAAAAGATGGGAGCACGGCTCGCAGAAATGATTCTGGCAAAAGAAAAATTACAGGTAAGAAATCCTGCTTCATTAATAGTCAGATCATCTGTTTAATTATAGGGCTGTCTTACAACATCAATATTAATGTTTTGAATGGAAATAAATAAAGTATATATTTGTTCTTACCAGTACCTACTGGTTGGTATACGACTTGGATATAATTGGCTGGAAGAATTATATGAGCGCTTTTAATATAAAAGATTATCCACATAAAAGATTAAATCCTCTTACAGGAGACTGGATTTTGGTTTCACCTCACAGATCTAAACGACCATGGCAGGGGCAAGTTGAAAAACCTGTACAGCTTGACAGGCCAGCGTATGACGCCACTTGTTATTTGTGTCCTGGAAACGAGCGTGCTGGAGGTAAAGTTAATCCTGATTATAAAGGAACTTTTGTTTTCACTAATGATTTTAGTGCATTATTAAATGATACTCCAAAGGGGAGAATTAATGAGAATGAATTTTTCAAAGCCGAAAGTGAAAGTGGTATTTGTAAAGTGCTTTGTTTTAACGAAAACCATAGTTTGACTATTCCTGAAATGAGTATTGATGAAATTAGGGAGGTAGTTGATTTATGGTGTAGTGAATTTGAAGAATTGAGCAAACCAGATTCTATTAATTATGTCCAGATTTTTGAAAATAAAGGTGCAATTATGGGCTGTTCCAACCCACATCCTCATGGGCAAATCTGGTCTTCATCTTCGGTTCCTGTTGAACCAGTAAAAGAATGTAAAACCCAGAAGGAATATTTTCAAAAACATGGAACAACTTTATTGGGTGATTATCTGAATTTTGAACTTGAAAAGAAAGAAAGGATATTGGCACAAAATCATTATTTTGTAGCACTTGTCCCCTTTTGGGCAACATGGCCTTTTGAAACTATGGTTATAAGCCGCAGGCCTGTGCAGAATATAATGGAACTGAATGATAAAGAAAAAACTGGTTTGGCAGATATTTATAAGAAACTTACAATAAAGTATGATAACCTTTTTGAAGTTTCGTTTGCTTATTCGGCAGGTTTTCATCAGGCACCAACTGATGGTATAGATTATCCGGAATGGCATTTACATATGCATTTTTATCCGCCTTTATTGAGGTCGTCAAC
>JABMQB010000366.1 GCA_013203525.1 Mariniphaga sp. | reverse complement strand
TCGCAGTCGTGGTCATAAGAGGCATGGTAGCATTCAGTTTCATCAACTTCTGTACTTGAAGCCCCATCAATAGTATCGAATACAGGAACACCAACCCATACTTTTTTAATATAGGAAGTTAATGTGTCGATAAATGTAGATACAATCCGGGCCTGAATCCATCCTTCACCATCGGCATTGTGTGAAAAAGTACACGGGTTGGCACCCTGTGCCGATGTACGGGTAAGGTTGCTGCTTTGGGTCCATACTATTGAACTCGCCCATGAGGGCAAGTCGTCTTCAACCTCGAAAGATGCCGATGAACACAAAAGGTCGGTCCCTGTTATTTTGGGTTTACCCACTCCAACTGCATACCAGGCATCCATGACTTGTTGTATATCATCTTCATCATATCCATCCAAATCATCTGCAGCTTGTAATGAAGCAGTGCGTACATCGCCAAAATCGGCATAAATATAATTTATATAACCGTTTGCCTCCATTTCAAAAACTAATTCCGCTGCTTTATTGATACCATTGTCACCTAAACCTGTTACCTGGTATTCATTCCCATTTTCATTTGTGCCGCTACCCCCTTCGGAAAGCAAGTAAAACCAATAATTCATTATACCGCTATTTGTATGTACCCCGCAATAATCGTTATTTTCCAATGGTGAACATGAACTATAATCATACCATAAGCTATCATTTGTTCCGTAGGTATCGGGTTGCCCGTATAAGTGTGGGTCGTCCATTGCCCTTGCCGCGCTATTAGCAAATAAATCTTCAGCACATTTCCAGGTTTGTTTACCAGTAGCTAATTCATCTTCCAATACAGCTCCCCAGATATCACTAAGGCTTTCGTTAATAGCTCCCGAAGCTTTCTGGTATTGAAGGTCGCAGGATTCCTGGCAAATACCATGGGCAAGTTCATGGGCAATAATATCGACCGAAGTAAATGCATCAACTGTGTCATATCCATCCCCTAACAACATATGATCACCCATCCAAAAGGCATTTACCTTATTTAAATGGACATAACAATCAATTTTTGCATAATTGTCATCATAACTCATCCAGTCATGTTCATCATCAAAATAATCATAAATTCCCTCTAACGCCCAAATCGCATCCAAAGCAGCATTGTTTTTAAGGGTATCCCAATCAGGCCAATATGCAGGACTCCAAATATCACTGTTATTTTTAAAATCTATCTTATTATTAATATTATCTGTTCTTTGTAAATCCCATACATGGATCGCACCACTTCCCGGATTCCAGTACGGATTACATCTTGTTGAATCGATCAGGCGATATACATCTTGATCATCTTTATCAATATCAAAACCACGTGATCCATTATAGCGTGTAACTCCACCGCCGCCATGTGATTCAGACCTCATTATTTGATTACGGGCAAGGATTTTCCCGGAAATAGCATCTACATATACATATTCGCGGTTAAGCGGCTCTATTGAATAAATTTCTATTTTATAAGCTAATTTTGGAATGTTCTCACGGTAGGGGTGCCATATTACCAATTCTGCTTCGGGGTAATAAGTTGCTGTTTCGTCTTTATTTTCCTGCTTGATTATGTTTTCCATTCCTTCCGACTCCCAGGCATATTTTGTTGCCTTTGTACTTTTAATGGCAGCAAGTATGGCTTCTTCCTCAAGCAGTTTTGGATTAATATCTAAATCTTCAATATTAAGGTAAGTCCCATTGCCCGATTCTATATTGCCTTTTTTTATGTGTAGGGTATAAACACCTCCTTCAACTTTAACCCCTTTGTAATATTGCTGGTATTTCTGGTGTTCCATACCGTTTTTACCGGTACGGCTTTTTACCATTTCAAGCTTGTCTGAAGAAGAAATCCCCAGATATTTTGTCCAGATAATTTTTTCCTGCCCTTTGGTTAATTGTTCTTCTTCTGAATTAAAGACCAGTAAGGAAGGCGATCCACTGTATCCAGTTTCCATTTCTTTGATTTCGATTTTTTGAGCATATGCATTTATGCATATTAATACTGTTATGAAAATAATAAATATTTTTGTTTTCATTTTTTTG
>JABMQB010000365.1 GCA_013203525.1 Mariniphaga sp. | reverse complement strand
ATTCTGTCCTGGATCTGCTTCAACATGGCCAACATTATCAATTGCAATACTGTAGAATTTATAATTTGACCCTAATTCGCCATGGAAAACTGCGGTAACTTCATCAGTATTCTCCAGCCATGGATATAAAGCGGTATCGTTTTCAAGTACATAAATTGTATATCCGCCAATCCCTGATCCCTGGTCAGAACCAATCCATGCTACATTAAAATTACTTTTTATATTTTCATCCAAAGGATAAACCTGGCTTTCGGGAGCATCAAGATCAAGTGTATTTATATATTCATTAGTAAGAATTGGTTGATTCGCATCAAATATAATTGTTGCTTTATTCCTGATTTCTGAGTTTGTTGTTAGTTCGTCGCGTAAACCAATTGAAAAACTAACAAAACCTTCTCCTTCGGGTGAAGTTGTATTGGGAGGAAGGAATCCGATATACGGATCTTCTTCAAGGTTCATGGTTTCCGGGTTAAGAGAAAGGAACTCCCATTTTATTATTCCTGTTATGGTATCAAGTCTTGCTGAAACACGTGTAATCAGATTAATTTCAGGGCGTAAATCCACATCCATAGAAAACTCTTTTAATTTATTTCCGGGAGGAGAAAGTATGGTATCGCCCCAGCCAAAGGAGCTGAATCCAAAGTTAGAAACATCAAAGGTTGATAAGTCCAGGGTATCAATTATAAATACATCGTGAGCAGGAGCTGTTGCTTCACTTTTATTTTCAAACAGGATTGTATAAGGGATCAGGCTATTTTTTACAATGTAGTTTTGATCGCCATAACCCGCCGGACCAATCATTTCATTTGGGTCGAATGAAGAAACAGCATCAATATCTTTTGACTGAGTTGACAGATCTTTTCCTATTTGATTACATTCGTGCATACTTTTAACGTATCCGCCCATATTAGCCATAAAAACTCCTACGCCTTTTACAATTCCGCCAACTCCGGATAAATTTACTCCACAATCCACCACTGTAACTGCCGTATTCCATAAAGTACCCCAAAACGAACCTTTTTCGCTCCATGGAGGAGTTTGTGCTGTTTGATAAACTTGTTTCCCAATCGACCAGGCACAACCAACACCCGGAATCGCAGAAGTGCCAATATCAACAATGCCCTCATCTAAAACTCCTGTGATACATTCAGCTACTTTTAACTTTATCTGGCCTTTAGTAAGCTGAATGCTTTTTGTGCTGCTCTCATCGGGATTATACTCAACCCAGGGCGGATTCATCCAGGCTTTTATTTTAAAGTTGTCAGGGGTTTTTATTCGTATATGAACGCTTGAAGAACTGTTTGCCGGAATAACAGGAATAACCAAAGGGTATACGATTGCATTCATCGGTTCACCTAACACTACATCCGTTTCAAAAAACAAGTCCAATTTTTTAATATCCTCAGCGACACCAAGCTGAATTGCCACTTCTGGCACAACAACATCAAAATCAACAAATTCAATTTCCAGATCCGGATGATTTGTTAAAGCCAGCCAGATAGGGACAGAGTATGCATCTACATTTCCATTGTTTCCATAATTGATTGTATAAGTTTGCCACCTGTTAAAAAGAATTGCTCCACGTCCTGAAATGTTTAACCATGGGGCGGCTTCAACACCTTGTATTATATTAAAAGCATCTTCCAAAATCATTTCAGTGTTATTTTTAGAAACGATCATATCCCACTCGCCCAATGTTTTTCCATATAAATCAAAAAATGCTGCTAATGAACCTTCTCCTGGCGATGATAAATTTTCACCAATAATATCTGTTTCGCCTTCTTTTCTAAGAATCAGCACCGTATTCTCTATAGTTAAACCTCCACCAAATACTGAAATAGTTGCATAACCAAGATTACCAGCTTTTGTTGGTTCAATTCTGTCGAGGCCAACAATAGTCGAATGCCCTATTGCCGAGGTAATACTATTGGCATTTTTAGCCAACAATGAGATTTGATATTCTCCAGCTGTAGAATATGTATATTTTGGATTTCCCTGCTCTGATGTATTTTCATCACCAAAATCCCACAACCACGATGTTGCATTGGAGGTTTTGTTATTAAATGAAATTTCATTGGCAACCTGATACATTTCAAAATCGGTAAGGGGCGGATCAAAATTGGAAGTTTTAAGTTCGCCCAAATAGAGTGGAATTGCGTCATTCCCATTTCCCGAAATGTCTTTAAAAGTATCGTCGAAATTTAACCATAGTTTGAGGCTGTCTTCCTGCCCGGTAAAGGATTTGGTTTGATTTTCTATCAGTTCTTCTTGTGTTAATGCACGGTTCCAAAGCCTTACATCGTCAATTAAATAATTTGCGTCGGTGTTAAAATTGCGCCGAGAACCAATCATTAGCATTCCGTCGCCTGGAATAATCACTCCGGTAACAGTCTGTTCAAGAACTAAAAGCCCATCAAAATACGTTTTAAAATTATTTAAACCGGCATTTGCATCGTATGTAAAAGCAATATGATGCCATAAAGTATCATTAATGGTTCCACCAGTCCAATTAATAAACTGCCCTTTGTCGGTCTGTAGCCCTGCGTTCAAATATCTCTTCCCACCACTTTCATGAAAAGTCATTTGGTATCCCGAAGGTTGATAGGTATCACCATCATAGGCATTTACTTTCCCAAAAATATTTATTTTTTTGTTTGTTACATCCAGAATTTTCACCCAGGCTTCACCGGTCATTATCGAATCAAATTCAATTGATGGCGATGACGGGACAATTGTTGTCTCCTGAATATCGTTCCAGGTTGTAACTAAATGATAGGCTTTATTTTCTTCACCTGGTTCGGGTTGAATTTTCTTTTCCCCATAAAACATATCATAATCATAGTTTGGGTAATGTTTCATGCGCCCCCTTGCTAACCAATGAATATTCCCGGAATTATCAATTCTCAGAACTGATTCTCTTACATCAGCATCAAACAAAGGGAACAGGTAAGTTGTATTATGGAATGATTCTCCGCCATTGGTCGATTTGCGGGTCATCATAGCCCCGCATCCAAAATAAATGGTCTTTCCTGTTTCATCGCTTGGGTCGACTACCAGTTGTGGCCACCATGTGGTCTGGATATAATGTGTGCTTTCAGTCATTAAATCCTGAGGCTCGGTTAAAGTACTTCCATTGTCTTCTGAACGAACCAGGTAAACTTTACTCCCGGTTGAAAGGTACTCCATGTATACATGTCCGTTTTTTGCCACCAGGCTTTCCTGCCCGGCTTGTAATCCAGTGTCTCCAACCTTTCCGTTGTTAATATCAACGGTTTTTTCAAAACTATTGCCGTTATCTGTTGACCGGGTATATAAAATAGTCCAGATACCGTTTTCATTATAACCAGTAAATATCAAATGAATATTATTGCCGTCTTTTGCTACTTTGGGAACATAACGCACATCGTGGTAACAACGGCTACGTTCCCGTTCATTCCCGTTTTCTTCTTTATAGGTCAGGCTAACTTTACTGGTAATAAAACTGGCTCCGTTATCATTTGAAACTGAAATATAAACCCGGCCTGTATTTAATCCATAAAAATAATAGGCATATTCATGGACTACAATTAGTTGGTTTCCATCATACCAAAAATCCGACATCGCATTATTATCTTCAGTTATTGTTGTTTCATTAAAAGAGGTTCCATTGTTTGATGAAAAAAGTAAACGTACCCCCTCTTTTGCACCGCTGCCATCAAAAGCTATGGCAACATTATTGCCTTCGGCTTTTATAAAACTATGGTCGAGGCTATTATATCCCCCTCCCGAATTTGTCAATTCTACAACTGCCCCAAAACTTGCACCCGAATTTGTTGACGTGGATAAATATAGCTTACCTGTACCATTGTCATTATAATCATAATCTACAAAACCGATATAAACATTATTACCGCTTACAGCGAGCCTTTGTGAAGTATAATCGGTAGCTTTTGCTGCATCTTTAAATTGGTAGATTAATTGAGGTGATTCCCATGTTTCACCAAGGTCGGTTGAACGGCGATAATACAAATATGCTTCGCTACCTGAAACATATACATTCCAAACGGTGTGTATAATGTTCCCCTCAATAACCATTTCCGGGACACGATCATCATTTGCAGCCTGTGCAATCCCTTCTGAAAGATTTGTCAGATTATTAGTGATAGGTGGATTTGTACCTAAAGAAATAAGTGTAGTAAAAAGAAAAAAAGCAAAATATAAACACTTACGTGCAATGCGGCAAGAAAGGATAGTATTCATAGTAGTTGATTTTGATTAATATTTTCTGAGATTCCTCTTTAAATTTATGCAAATTTTTCTGTATTTTTATATACTATAAGAATGTTTTTATTAAACAGGATGTTATTTGTAATTAATCTTTTTATGTATGACCACCCAAAAAGAAATTGGAGAAAAAGGAGAAACTCTTGCTGCACTGTACCTGGCTGATTTGGGATATCTGATTAAAGAAAGGAATTGGTATTTCGGGCATAACGAAATTGACATTATAGCGATGGATGGCAATGAGTTAGTAATTGTAGAAGTGAAAGCCCGAACCAGCGATCGCTATGAACATCCTTCAGAAGCTGTTTCGAAACAAAAAATCAGGCATATTATTGAGGCCGCAGAAGGATATATTCAAGAGTTTGAAATTGACATGGAAACCAGGTTTGATGTAATTACAGTTATTTTTTCCGGCCAGGATTATGAACTTGAACATTTTAAAGAAGCTTTTTTCCCATCCATGTAATTTTTTAATTTAAATCATTTAATATAATTTTAGCAAAATTACTTTTTATGAATAGTGAAGATTTGCGTGAGTTTTGCCTATCCTTAAAATGTGTTACCGAAAGTTTTCCTTTTGATGAAACTACGCTTGTTTTTAAGATTCATAAAATGTTTTGCCTCATGAGCCTTGATGGCGACTTACGAATAAGTATTAAAAACGATCCTGAAAAAATTGTTCAGTTACGTGAAGAATATTCGGCAGTAAATCCGGGTTATCATTTAAATAAAACGTATTGGAATACGGTAAATATTGATGGAACGATTTCATCCGAACTAATAAAAGAATGGATTGTTGAATCATATGACATGATAGTGCAAGGATTGTCAAAAAAATTGCAACAAGAATTAATTGAAAAACAATAAATTACGATGAGGAAATTAGCAAGTATAATATTTTTAGCTTTGATAATAACAAGTTTGGATGTTTGTGCTGAGGAGAAAGGTGATGGAGGTTTTACTGATATAATTAATATAGAAAGTACACCTGTAAAAAGCCAGGGAAGTACAGGTACCTGCTGGAGTTTTGCAACTACTAGTT
>JABMQB010000364.1 GCA_013203525.1 Mariniphaga sp. | reverse complement strand
ATTAAATAATACTGATGTGGTACTGATTCAATGGTTTCAAATTTATTTTCAGGTTCTATTGTTCCGGTGTTCAGTTCAGATCCAAAAAGTAGGCCTTGTTCAGCAGTTTCAACCGGTTTTTCACTTTTCAGGCGTTGAGCCAGAGTCTTGAATTCCAGTTCATTAAATATTTTACTTAATTCATCAATATTTGGACTTTCTTTTTTAAGGTTTTCGGGATTGAATTCAAATGGAACATCCAGTATTATTACAGCAAGTTTTCTTGAAAGAAGAACCTGGTCTTTATAGGTTTCAAGATTTTCTTTTTGCTTGCCTTTTATTTCGTTTATATGCTCATACAAACCCTTGATACTTCCATATTGAGCAATTAATTTCTGCGCGTTTTTAGGCCCAATACCCGGGCACCCCGGTATATTGTCGGCTGAATCGCCCATTAATCCTAAAATATCGATTACCTGTTCCGGATTATCAATTCCAAAATTTTCCTGTATTTTTTCAATATCCCACACCTCGGCATCATTTCCTGCTTTGCCGGGTTTATACATAAAAATGTTATCAGAAACTAGCTGTGCATAATCCTTATCGGGAGTCATCATATATGTTTGAAAACCCTTCTTTTCAGCTTCTTTTGATAAAGTTCCGATAATATCATCGGCTTCAAAACCTTCCAATTCCAAAATTGGGATATTAAAAGCTTTTATTATATTTCTGATATAAGGAATTGATTTTCTGAGGTCTTCAGGCATTTCCTCACGGTGTGCTTTGTAGGCTTCATACATATCATTCCTGAATGTTTTTCGTGATACATCAAAAGCCACTCCAATGTAATCTGGTTTTTCGGTTTCTAATACCTGCATAAGGGTATTTGTAAATCCCAGCATTGCAGAGGTATTTAATCCAGATGAATTAAACCGGGGATTACGGATGAAAGCAAAATAGCTACGGTATATTAATGCAAAGGCATCGAGCAAGAATAATTTTTTTGGACTTTTTTTGGACATGTCAAATACTTTTAATTATCAGAAGCAAACCATTCGGCAAATGAAGTAATGGTTTCGTATAGCCGAATACTGTAAAGTGAAACACCGTTGGGTAAATGTTGTTGAAGAATACCGGCAATATAGGCTACAATATTTTCAGTAGTTGGCTGAAAATCGACAACAATTAACCTTGATGTAGTTTTTTTAAGCAAGTCCATCTGTTCTTCCGAGACTAGATGATTAACCATTAATGAATGATCGAAACGCTGTGTAATGTTGGTTTTGACAATCTCTTTTAAATCACTGAAATCAAGTATCATCCCATCTTTAGGATGCCCAGGTTGATTTAAAGGTTTGCCTGAAATTGTAACTTCGAGGTTATATGAATGGCCATGTATATTTTTACATAACCCATCGTATTCATATAGAGTATGAGCCATTTCGAAATGAAACCGTTTTGTAACCCTAACGTGTGCCATATTTTTGATATATTCAATAAATCTGTGAATTTACAGATTTTTGAGGAAAGGACATGTTAGAATTATAAATGTTGAATTTTAAAAGGATTTATTAGAAAACAAAAATGCCGCCAAAACAAGGCAGCATTTAAAAGATTATTTAATTTTCAACTTTAATCGTCTGAGAAATTTCTTCCTGCTTTTTTCAAGCCATCAATATCTTCCACTTTAAAATCGCCATAAAATGAAACTACAAACCGAAGCCCTTTATCATTATCATTTGTAACAAAAACGTGGCATTCCGAATATTTTTTCCTTCCACCCATTAACCAGATTTCAGCACCATCAACCTCATCATCTTTATCGTCATATTTTTTGTAGGCTGATTTTGGTAAATAGCCAACGGCCTTTTTAAGAAATTCGTTTCCTGAAAATTCTCCTTTTTTAGGATTGTATGACATAAAACGGATTCTATTCAAATCACCGGTAACTTTTCGATCATCTTCATCATCACCAAGGTTAATGTCAAATGCATCAACCATATTTTTTGAAAAAGAAAAATTCGTAACACCTTCCTTGTCAGAAAAAACATTGTACATTTTATCTGATTTGCTTTGACCATATCCTACAAAAGAAAAAAGCAAGGTTGTAATTAATATTAAAAGTGTGTTTTTCATAGCTTTAAGGTTTAAGAAATTCCTAAACAAGGGAAGACGTTATTAATACAATATCATTACATGAATATTAATCATCCCATTCTTTCAAGGTTAATCCTTCAGGATTCATTTGCCAGAACTTTCCAATCATGTCACCATCCCAGGTATTTGAAACATTATCAATATCACGAATAATTTCATCCATATCATCGCCCAGGTAAACTGTTTTTCCTTCCGGAACTTTAACAATAATATCAACATTTTGGTCGCGCCATTGGCCATCTTCTGAAATCAGGAAATAGGGATCAAAAAAGATTGTTGAATCATTTAATGTGTATGAATATATTATATCCTGAATATTATCTTTTGCATCAGAATTACTTTTTCCTCTGGAGCGTTTTTTAATAACAACTATAAAATTATCGGTACTTGATTTTTCAATGTCGAGACTGGTTTCACCAACCAAACGCTCTTCGCCATCAATTAAAACAACTTTAAATTCGTTAATGTCCCAATTGAGGTCGGAGTAATCGTCCCATTTATTTTCGTCGGCGAGTTCAAGATATAATGTTTGACATGAACCACAATCGATTGATTCGCTGTTTGAAAGTGAAGTTTGACTTCTGAAATTGCCAACTTGCCCTGCTGAAATAGCAACCAGCCCTATAAGTGCAATAAACCAAACTCCAATCATACTTAATGCTATCATTGAATTATTGGATTTGTACCGAAATACAAGTTTTGTACCTATAAAAAGCATAGCAAGTAGCGGAATACCAACTAATAATGCAATTGCAATAATTCCGGCTGTAACTGATCCGGTTGAAACAAATTGATTCAAGAATCCGGGCATGTGCAGTTCAGGCGACCAAACCATGGGCCAGCCACTTACAAAAGAATGCCCTACAATGAGTGAAGAAATAAAGCCAAGTAATCCAAAAAATCCTGATAATATTAAAATTACACCTATGATAACAACAAATATTTTTAGAATTACCTTAAAAAAAGTATATACGAATTCGCCAAATTGTGAAACACCTTGTTTGCCTTTATTGTATCCGTCAGATTCTTTTAATTTATTAAAACTCTCTTTTACTTCTATAACTTCTTCCTTTATCGATTTTTCGATATTGGAAACTGTTACTTCCTGTCCTCTCATTTCAAGCCGTTGTGAGGTGTTTAATGCTTTAGGAACAGCAATCCAAAGAATTAGATAAGCTAATAAACCGGCTCCGGAAGTTACAAAAAACAATACAACGAAAATAATACGAAGTATAACAGGATCCATATTAAAATAAGCACCAAGCCCACCACAAACACCACCAATAACACGGCGGTCCGGATCACGATAAAGCCTTCTTTTTCGTTTTGCAGAAATCGGTTCTTCAATTTCTTCGGTATCGGCTCCCATAATATCTTCTGGCGAACCCATGATTTCAATTACCTCATCAACCCATGAAATAGTAACAACAGTTTTTTTGTCATCCGATTTCTCGCTGAATAATTCTGAAATCCTCGCTTCAATATCAGAAACAATTTCATTACCCTCTTCTCCTGTTCCAAAATGTTGTTTTAATTTCAGAATATAATTCTGTAATTTTTCGTAAGCATCATCTTCAATATTGAAAACTGTACCGCTTATATTTATAGTAAATGTTTTTTTCATTGTATTAAATTCTTAAATCCCCTACTATAATTTTAATTTTTTAATCATGGTAACTGCATCAACCAATTCAGTCCAAGATCCTTCTAATCCAGTCAGAAATTCCTGGCCTTTATCAGTAAGTTCATAATACTTCCTTGGCGGACCCTGGGTCGATTCTTCCCAATTATATGCAAGTAAACCATCGTTTTTTAGCCGTGTTAACAATGGATAAAGAGTGCCTTCAACTACTATCATTTTTGCCTCCTTTAAGTTTCTGATTATATCACTGGCATATAATCGTTTTCCACTTAGCACAAGGAGGATGCAGTACTCAAGAACCCCTTTTCGCATTTGTGCTTTTGTATTTTCAAGCTTCATCACGTTAAATTTAAAAATTTCAATGGTATTTAATGGAACTCTTTATGAAATATAAATGCTTCCATATAATATTTGCGGAAAATATTTCATTTTTGTTTCATAGCCTATACCGGTATTTTATATTTATGTTTAAATGTATTTATATTGAAAAAATCTGATTATTACAGTTTCTATTTTTAATTAATCATCCATGGTTCCAGTTCAAGTGATTCTTCCACGGTATTTTCAGCATAAGTAAGATTACTATTAAGCATCCAGTCTTCTATTTCAAGTGAAGATTCGCTTAAATCTGTTGAAGAAACCCAAAAATTTGAAAAATTACTATCACTCATCCAGGATTCTAACTGAAGGCTGTTTTCTTCTTCATTATAAAAATAATCAGCCAATTCTACACCTGCTTCTTCACTAATTGAATCCGATTGATTATCAATCAAGGCAGATGCAATGTGGTTAAAACTGTTATTAATTAATAACTGCTTCCAATACCCTTGTGCAGTTACGGTTAAACTCAAGAGGACAAAACTAACTATAACTGCTATTGTCCTTAAAAAAGTTTTCTGAACATTGTTTTTTGTTTTCATGGCTTTTGTTTTTGTTTTCTGGCTATTCTGTTTCTGTTTTTCATTAAGACGCTTGTTTTCTTTAAGCGTTACAACTTGCAAGGAACTTTCTTTAGAAAATTACCTTTTTTAACATCGTTGTTTGTATTGCAAATATATAAACATTTAATGGTACTATGCAACACAAAGTACTATTATTTTTAAATTATTTTTACTTTAATGTCATTATGTGCTTAGTATCAGTATGTTGGAAATTAATTTTTTTTGGCTATTTTATTGGGATATTACATAAATCTCAGATTTTATTAAAAAAATGCTTTTTTAATATTAATTCTGCACTAAGAGTAAAAAAATATTGGTTAAAAAAAATTGAATATTAAACCGGGTTGATTTGTTAATATCCTTTTGAAATCATGTTTATAAAATGTTAAAAAACCTTAATAACTATCAAAATAATGATACGTCGAATTACTAAATTATTGTGAACTTTCTGCTTCAAATTTCAGGAATAGCAGTAAGGGTATCTTTTTGTAATGCTTTTATAAATTCGAAGCAGAAGTGCTGTATTGGTTGTAATTTGAAACATTAATAACAAAATTACAATTAAACAGAAATAGTACTGGAAAAATGAAAAAGAAAAAGAGTGGGCTGAAAAATCAATTTTGTATGATGAATTTTCAACATGTGGTGTTAACCACAAAGTATTTTATCTATACATACTTTGTTTAGTTTATTTTTTATAATAAAATAACATAATGATGAAAAATAATTAATTATTCAAATAATATGTATTTATACATTTAACTTTTTAAAACCAAAATTAATTTTTATGAAGAAAACAATTTTTACATCTGTATTGGTGGCTGTACTCAGCCTTTTTTCTTTGGCGGCTATTGCTAAAGGAACAATAAAAGGAAAAGTTGTAGACGGAGAAACAAATGAGCCATTAATAGGCACAACCATTGTTATCGACGGCACAACTGTAGGTACTGTTACCGACTTTAACGGTGAATTTTCCCTGCTACATGATGCAGGGGACCATACAATCGTTGTTTCTTTTATCGGTTTTATTTCTACGGAATTACAAGTAACCATAAGAGAAGGGCAAGTAAGTGACGTGGGTATTATTAGTTTGGAAGCTGATGCGGTTGGTATCAATGAAGTAATGGTACTGGCTTCTGTTGCGATACGAAGAGAAACTCCGGTTGCTATATCTAGTGTTGATCCGATACAAATTGCTGAAAAATTAGGGACGCAAGAATATCCTGAAATTTTAAAATCAACTCCCGGAGTTTATGCTACTCGCCAGGGTGGTGGATTTGGCGACTCACGTATTAACCTTCGCGGTTTTGATATGACCAATGTCGCAGTAATGATTAATGGGGTACCTGTAAATGACATGGAAAACGGTTGGATTTACTGGAGTAATTGGGCTGGTCTTTCTGAATTTACACGCTCTATGCAGGTACAGCGTGGGCTTGGAGCTTCAAAACTCTCAATTGGTTCAGTTGGTGGTACTATAAATATTATTAGTAAAACCACTGATGCAGAAAAGGGTGGCAGTTTATATAGTTTAGTGGGGAATGATGGTTATCGGAAAACATCTTTTTCGGTTGCAACCGGATTAAGTGAAAATGGATGGGCAATTAGCTTATCTGGAGCTCACACAACAGGAGATGGTTGGGCAGATGCAACCCAACATGATGGTTGGTCGTATTTTGCCAGCGTTTCAAAACGATGGACAAATCAATTATTAACATTTACAGCTTTTGGTGCACCTCAGAGACATGGACAACGCAGGACCCGACAAACAATTGAAGAAATAAGCAGTCCAAGCAAAGGATTACGTTACAATCCGGATTGGGGATATAAAGACGGACAGGTTTATAATTTAAGCACAAATTTCTATCATAAACCACAAATGTCATTAGACCACTATCTGACTATTAGCGATAGAACAACACTTGCAACCTCTGCTTACTATTCATTTGGAACTGGAGGAGGAACCGGAAACTATGGTTCAAACCAAAATGCATTTTACGAATATAAAAAAGAAGGGCTGATAGATTTCGATAGAATTGTTGACGAAAATATTGCCAACGGAAACGAAGGCTCTGCTGCAATAATACGAGCTTCACGAAACGACCATAACTGGATGGGAATACTTACGAACCTACAATATGAATTAAATGATAAATGGGAATTTAGTGGTGGCCTTGATTTAAGACATTATGTTGGAAAACATTTCCGCGAAGTTGTTGATCTTATGGGTGGTGATTTTGTATTATCAACCGAAGACAAAAACAATCCAAACAAAATTGCCCGCGAAGGGGACAAAATAGGTTACTGGAACGATAATCAGGTAACATGGCAAGGAATTTTCAGCCAGGCAGAATATTCAATTGGGGATTTATCAACCTTTCTTGCAGCCTCAATTTCTAATACCGGCTATAGGAGGATCGACTATTTTCTCTACCTGGACAGCGACCCGACCCAAACTACTGATTGGGTAAATCATATGGGATTTGTAACAAAAGGTGGGGCAAATTACAATATCAATGAAAAGCACAATATATTTGGTAACATTGGCTATTTTGAAACAGCTCCAAGATCCGGTTCGGTTTTTATTAGCAATACTAACGATATAAATTCCGGTGCTAAAAATGAAAGAACACAAGCAATTGAATTTGGATACGGATATAAAAGCAAGTCATTTTCAACGAATATTAATGCTTATTACACCAATTGGATGGACAAATACTATAGTTTTAGTGTTCAGAAACCAGATGGAAATTATCTCAGGGCTAACGTAGAGGGTGTAAATGCCTTACATCAGGGAATTGAATTAGACTTTAAATGGAAGCCTCTTAAAGATTTGTATGTTACAGGGATGGTGTCTCTGGCTGACTGGGCATGGCAAAATGATTTGTCAGATGTGCCAGTTTATGACGAAAATCAAGTATTGCTTACTACAGTTAATCTATTTATTGCAGACCTAAAAGTAGCAGATGCTGCGCAGACTACTATGGCACTTGGATTAGATTATGTGCTTTTTGAAGGATTAAAATTTGGTATTAACTATAATTACTATGCCGATTTGTATGCCTGGTTTGATCCTATTGGAAGAGGTGATGAATCGAAAAAAGGTGTTCAACCATGGAAAGCTCCCGCTTATGGATTGTTTGATGGAAACGTACGTTACAACTTTAAAATTGGTGACTTTGATGCAACAATTTATGGAAATGTATTCAACATATTTGATACCGAATATATTTCGGATGCCACAGATGGGAAAGATAACGACTGGAGATCTGCCAGAGTTTATTATGGAATGGGAATGACATGGTCAACCGGATTAAAAATAAAATTCTAAAATAAGAAATGATGAAAAAGATAATATATTTATTTGCAGTTATAGGATTAATTTTTGCTTCTGCTTGTGACCCAATGGAAGATATCAATGCAGAGATCGATGCAGTGGTAAATCCAATTGTTGGAGATGCTATTTACACTCTTACGGATGAAGACTACAGTGATTTAGATTTAGGTTATGGCAGTTTTAGCAGCCTTGATGATGCGAAAGCTATACTTCCAACTTTCTTAGCAGAAAAATACTTTATTTGGGGGAAAGGCTCTTCAGTACTTGTTGGATATAAACTATATGTTGGTTCAGCTCCTGGTGTAAGTGACTATACATATGCTGATGATTATAGATTAGCGAATGCTGATTATCCCCAAAAATCAATTGGTGCTACTGGGTTTTTTCCGGATGAAGACCCGGCAGATTTTCTGGCAGACGTTCTTGCAGCTAATGTTGCTGATGCTGCTGAAGGCGATAATATATTGGTAAAACACAAACAATATGTTGGCACTCCGGTTCCAGGATACTCAAATTATTTTGAAACAGACTTTATAGATGGAACACTTGGAGCATTTGAGGCAATTAGCGTAGTTGGCGATCAAGTTTGGGGAGCAAGCAATTATGGTGCAAAAATGTCAGGATATTCAGGAGGTAGCCAACCTAATGAAGACTGGCTGATTTCACCTGTAATTGATTTATCTGATCAGGCAAATCTTTTATTTCAAACAAGCCTGATTGCAAATTATTCAACTCAAATAGACCTTCTTAAAGTTTTGGTTTCTTTGGATTATACAACTGGGGGAGATCCTAATGCTGCAACCTGGGAAGCTGTGGCATTAGAAAATGTACCTTCCGGAACTAATTGGGATCCTGTTTTGTCTGAGGATTATGATTTCTCTGCTTACGAAGGAAAAGTAATTCATGTTGCATTTAAATATGAATCGACCTCTGAAACTTCAGCTACCTGGGAAGTTGAAAATGTTGTGATTAAGGCTGCTGGTGTTGAAGGTGAAACCATTAATAAAGAGGTCTTTTATACACTTTCAGGTGGAGAATGGGAAGAAGTTGAAGGTGTTTATTTCTTAAGCGATGCTGATTTTGATTCAATGGGTGAATCTTACGGCCAGCCCGGATACTACAATAATTTCGGAAGTACAATGCCTCCTGATGATTATGTACAAACATTCTTAAATATAAAATATCCTTATGCATTAGATGACGATAAGCTAATCATAGTTTATGATTATTACTCAAGTTCCAGTGGAGCACAATTACGTGGTAATTTATATACTGCTATGAATGGTGAATGGTCTGCTTATCAATCAACCCAAAATACAACATTACAATTTGCACACGATGGTAATGTTTGGGTTCCGGATAATACTATAAAATATACTCTTACTGGGGCAGATTATAGTTATATTGTAGCAACTTTCACTTCTAAATACCCATCTGAAACTGCTAATATGGCTAGTTTTGGAAACTTTAACGGTTATTCATGGACTCCGGAAATGATTCTTGAAGCTGTTAATGCTGTTTTATTGCATAATAATCCTTCTGCTGCTGAGGGGCAAAAATATGCTCTTACTTATTCAATATATGATGGTACGACACATGATGATACTATCTATCTTATCCTTGAAGGTGGAGAATATGTTCTTCAATAAGTAAGTCCTTTATTTAAAAACCCGTTGAGGATTAATTTTCAACGGGTTTTTTTATGCTTCATTCTCAAACAATTAAATTATAAAACTGTTTTTAATATGGGAATTTGTATTTTTGCGGCCAACTTTGTTGGAAATTAAAGCTTTCAGTGAAATGGAACAGGTGCAGATAAAAGCGATGTTGGAAGAAAAAGGGTATATCGATGAATCAATCGACCCGGAAATTAAACTCATTGAAGAAATCAATAGGTTAAAAAAAGAAAAGAATGCTGTTATTCTCAGCCATTTTTATGTTGAAGGAGAACTACAGGATATTGCTGATTTTGTAGGTGATAGCCTTGGCCTAGCGCAGGCAGCTGCTACAACTAATGCCGATATGATTGTTTTTGTGGGTGTACATTTTATGGCCGAAACAGCAAAAATTATTAACCCATCCAAAAAAGTTATCCTTCCAGATTTAAAAGCAGGATGTTCACTAGCCGAATCAGCACCGTTTGATAAATTCAAAGAATTTAAAACTAAATATCCTGATCATAAAGTAATCAGTTATG
The DNA here is from genome assembly GCA_013203525.1 of Mariniphaga sp. Taxonomy (GTDB): domain Bacteria; phylum Bacteroidota; class Bacteroidia; order Bacteroidales; family Prolixibacteraceae; genus JABMQB01. Next base: position 8,329 of record JABMQB010000364.1, on the reverse strand, counting down.
TGAATTGCTCTGCTGAACTGAAAACTTTATCAGATATTGTTTGTACTTCGGCTAATGCACAAAAAATTGTTGAAAGTTTCCCAAAAAATCAGAAACTTATATTTGCCCCCGATAAAAATTTAGGTAATTACCTTAATAACCTTACCGGACGTGAAATGGTACTTTGGGATGGAGCCTGTATGGTACATGAGCAATATTCACTTGAGAAAATAATTGCTTTGATGGATGAGCATCCTGATGCTGAGTTTATCGCTCATCCCGAATGTGAAAAACCTGTTTTACTTGTGGCTAAACACATTGGTTCAACAACATCGTTATTAAATTATGTAAAAAAGAGCAAGGCCAATAAATTTATTGTAGCTACCGAAAGTGGCATTTTTCACCAAATGAAAAAAGCTTGCCCTGATAAGATTTTCCTGGCTGCTCCATCCATAGATTCAACCTGTGGTTGTAACGATTGTTCGTATATGAAACTAAACAGCCTTCAGAAATTGTATGTTTGCCTAAAACATGAAATACCGGAAGTTACATTACCGGAAGAGGTAATTGAAAAAGCAAAACTTCCCATTCAGCGTATGCTTGAAATTTCAAAATAAAACCTGAAATATTTTTATTCAACTCGGCTATTTTATTCCTGAAGTGAAACGGATATAAGGAATCTGATACCAAAAAGATTCCTGCGAAAGCAGGAATGAGAAAGCATCCTTATAATTCCGATTATTAAATCAGCCTTTATTTTGTATCTTGTTTCAATAATATTTTAAAAATCAATGCCTGGAAAAAACATTCAATTAGCCAATCAATTTGCAAAAGATTATGATGAGCAGGTATTAAAAAATAAATGGATTGGCCCGGATATTCTATACAACCTTTTACAAGAATATATTCGGGAAGGACAAAATTTACTTGATCTGGGTATTGGCACCGGTGCCAGTTCTCTCCCGTTTTATAAAGCAGGTTTGAATATTACCGGCATCGACGGAAGTACAGAAATGCTTAAAATTTGCAGGGCAAAAAAATTTACAAACAAACTTATCCCGCTTGATCTTGAAAATAATCCTCTTCCTTTTGAAAAAGAATCATTTGATATTGTTATTTCAAATGCGTTGTTACATCTTATACATCCATTAGAATCATTATTTAAGGATGCATTGTTAATACTTAAGGCAGATGGAGTTTTTTCATTTACCTATGAAGATTCTGATGATACTTCCGGATATAATCAAATTGAGCCAGGAGTTTGGGAGAAAAAAACTGAATCGGGGGTTTTTACTTTTAAGCATGAAAAAACATATATTCGGAATCTTCTTAATAGAAATCGGTTCAAAAAAATAAAAGAAAACAGATTCCTGGCTTTTTATAATAAAGAATTAAAAAAGGAATTTTACTTTACGGCAATTGTTGCTCAAAAACAAATCTAGTTTCTGTTAACATTTTCAACCAATAAATTTTGCTTTGTTATTTCAACAGCCTTCAATAGGGTATTATCAATATGTAGAATAATGGGGTAAAAACCTTCTTCCCCAATAATATTCCGGGCAATGTAGGCTTTTGTTTGCATATCAATAATAAGTTCTGATATTTTTAAACTTTCTTGATCAACAGGAACTCCTTTGGTTTCAGCATATTGAACCAGATCATTTAGAACATTGTTATCTTCGAGGTAATTTTCAATTTCGCTGGCATTTGAAAACTTGCTTAGTTCGTTACGATGCCGGTCGGCATAATAATATGCAAACTGATAAATAATACCACGATTTGAAAGTTTAGCCAAATATTCAGAAATACCGCTTGTATCGGCCGGCACAAAAACATCGGGCATAATTCCACCCCCGCCATAAACACTACGCCCACTTTTTGTCGTATATTTTAAGGAATCGGCAAAATTGATACTATCGACGATCAAAAATTCACCGTTATGCATTCGTTCGTACATATCCTCATAATACTTTTCTGTTCCTCCATCATATGGCCTTTGAATACTTCGCCCACTTGGTGTGTAATATCTGGCAACAGTTAACCTGATAGCTGATCCATCGGTTAATGGAATTTGTTCCTGAACCAGCCCTTTGCCAAACGACCTGCGCCCAATAATCAGCCCCCGGTCGTTATCTTGCATAGCACCAGCAAAAATTTCGCTGGCCGATGCGGTTGATTCGTCAATAAGAACATAAACTCCAATCCCTGCAAAAGAATTTCTTGCTGATGCATTATATGTTTTTTTAGGCTGATTTACTCCCTTGGTAAATAAAATAGGTTCATCCTTTTCAAGAAACTCATCAACCATTCTTAAAACAGCGGTGAGATATCCCCCAACATTTCCGCGTAAATCAATTATTATTTTTTGGGCTCCCTGGTTTATAAGCTTTCTGACACCCTCCATAAATTCACGGTATGTGGTTTCAGCAAATTTGTTGATTTTGATTAATCCGGTTTCCTCATTAATCATGTATGAAACATCAACACTGTAAATTGGGATATCGCCACGGGTAATTTCAAAATCGAGAATTTCATCCACCCCCGATCGCATGATTCCAACAATTACTTTCGTCCCTTTTTTACCTTTTAATAATTTTAAAACATCACTATTAGGAATATTTATCCCTGCAATCGTACTATCGTTGACTTCTACTATTCTATCGCCGGCCTGTAGTCCAATTTTAAATGAAGGACCATTTTTAACCACATCTACAACCCTCACAGTATCTTCCTGAATAGAAAACTGAACGCCTATTCCGGAAAAATTCCCTTGCATTTCTTCGCGTACTTCCTGCATATTCCGGGCAGGGATATATATTGTGTGTGGATCAAAATTTTTCAGAATATCAGGAATTGTCTTTTCGACAATATTTGAAATATCCACACTATCGACATAACCTTGTTCGACTAAACTAAGAATTGTTCCTATTTTATTTGGTGAACCCATGTTAAATCCGGAATAGCTTACCTGGCTGTTTCTTTTCAAGGTATTCCCAATAAATATTCCTGCAGCCATCGTAATGGCAATTAACAAGGGTATATATATGAGTGTTTTATTTTTCATTTTTCAACTGATTTAATGTTTCTGTATTAACGTGCATGATATCAATTTTGGCTCTTTTCAGCAAATTCAATCCATCTTCAATCCTGTAACTTTCAGTAAAAACAACCCTTTTGATACCAGCCTGAATTATTAACTTTGAACATTCTAAACATGGCGACGATGTTACATACAAAGTTGCTCCATCACTACTATTATTCGACTTGGCCACTTTGGTTATTGCATTGGCTTCGGCATGAAGAACATATGGTTTTGTATTGTTTTCCTCATCTTCACATACATTTTCAAAACCTGATGGAGTTCCGTTATATCCATCTGAAATAATCATTTTATCTTTTACCAAAAGTGCTCCAACCTGCCTGCGCTTACAATAAGAATTTTGTGCCCAGATAGAGGCCATTTTTAAATATTGCTGGTCGAGTAAATATTGTTTATTATTGTTTTCCATATTGACTTGCTCTTGAATATGTGGTTAAAAACCCAAATAGATTACAAATGTAATGTTGTTTTTTTATCTATTAAACCCGAATAACAGATAATGGTTCAATTTTATATATTTTTAAGAAAGGAGTTAATATTGGCAACTTTTAAAAACAAAACCCTGTGTTGCCACAAGGTTTGATAAAAAATTCTTTTTTGTCCTAATGATTTTTATTCCTTTATAAGTAACCAGGAATCAAAATATTCTGTAAAATCCCTTCTTATTTGGTGAACCCGTGTTCTTGCTTCCATTTCATTTTTATATGAATTTACACAAATTCGGAAATATCCTGAAGTATTGCTTTGTAAAATTATTGGCGTAAATCCTTCAGCAACTAAAGTTTCTCTTTGGGTTTTTGCATTATCGAGGTTGCTGAATGAACCTACAATAATAAAATAAGTGTTAACTTCATTTTTCGATTCATCCTCTTGTTCTGTGAAGGAAATGTCTTCTCTCCTCACTGTAATAGGGGCTTCAACCGCATTATCAAGATTAGTTTTAGTTTCAGGTACAGAAAAAACTTTTGCTTGCGTACCTTGATTTAAAGATGTTTGATATGCATTATCGGTTGTGGCTGCTTTTTTCGTGGTTTTACAGGAAACAACCGATAATAATATCATAATTGTAATTACTACTGTTTTCTTCATGGCTGTAATTTTAATTGATTTCAATTAACGAAAATACAAAAAAGGCTATCCGTACCATAACTGCGTTCGTTAGAGTTTTACACAGGTAAATGTCAGTAACCTGTTAATTTAACGTATATTCTCACGAAAAAATACATTGATTATTAAATAATATTATTACCAATACTGTAATTCATATTTCTTATTTCGAATTAAACGGTGAGTTATAGCCTTGAGAAAGATCAAAATCAGATTTTAAGAATTCTTTTGTATCAGGAATTAAAACATTAATACCATTTGAATAATCAATTTGAATTTTCAGGTTGGAAGAGGTAAAATCAATAACATGGCCTGCAAATGTTTTATCTTCAGAAATGAAATGAAGATGAAATCCTGGCACATTAATTTTCCCGATATATTCAGGAAACCAAAATCCAACCATTGTACCCTTAATGTTATCTGCTTCAAAAACCGGGCGGTCAACCAATGCCTCGCTTAAAGTTTTTTGATAAGGCTTATCCTGAATAGGAGCTCCCCCACATTGCAAATATTTAAACTTACCTTTTATTTGAAATGTATAAGGAATATTTTTTGATGGCAAATTTTCCTGGATTAATGCTTTTAATTTTTCATAATTGAAATCTTTTGATAATTGAATTATCTGATCTTCTTCGAAAAATGAAATTATTGCAAATGGTGTTGTTTCTAAATCATCTGGAATCCTTATTTTTCCGTTTTCTAATAGTTGATAGATTTCCCCTTCAACTATAATCATTTCACCATTCAATCCATTAAATGTACCTAAGCCTGTATCACCGTATTTTTTTAATTTTCCGATAGACAGGTTTCCATCGTAAATTTTATTTGTTAATCCGGCAAATACCGAATACTGAAAAATAGTATCAGAATTTACGCTTTTGTAATCAACCTTTTTTTGATTACAGGAAATTATTGAAATAATTACAATCAGAATAAATATAAATCGATTCATTTTAGCAGAATAAAATTTAAGAAATAAAGATAAATGTTTTAATAGCTTTTGGTTTTTAGTAATAATAATAAATGCCGAAATTAATTCCAGCACATATTGAAGTAATAATATTTTTTGTTAAAATAATTTTTTAAATCCAATCAGGTTTTTAACTTCATTTAAAGTTTCTAAAGCTGATTCTTTGGCTTTTTCGGCACCCATTTTTGCTACTTTTGCCAGATATGTATCATCTTCAAGGATATTTATAATTCGATCTCTAATTGGTGCTGTGTAAGCAATAATATCTTCAGCCAATTGTTTTTTCAAATCGCCATAACGTACGTAGCATTTGTTATATAAATCATTAAAATGAGTAACAGTATCGGATGTTGAAACAATTTCCATTAGCGAAAATAAGTTTTGTATGGCTTCCGGTTTTTTCTGGTTCATTTCTGTTGGACCTGAATCAGACACAGCACGCATTACTTTTTTCCGAATGTCTTTAGGATCATCAAAAAGGTTTATAGCATTGCCTTCTGATTTTCCCATTTTTCCACTTCCGTCCAATCCGGGAACTTTTATCATATCTTTCCCATCGAAAGTATAAGGCTGTGGAATAGGAAATACTTCTTTCCTATACATACGGTTGAATCGTTTTGCAAATTTCCGTGCCATTTCCAGGTTCTGTTCCTGATCTTTACCAACCGGGACAAAATTTGCTTTATGAATTATTATATCTGAAGCCATTAAAACGGGGTAGGTCAATAATCCTGCATTTACATTATCGGGTTGTAAACGGGCTTTATCTTTAAAAGAAGTTGTACGTTCTAACTCGCCTAAATAAGCGTTCATGTTCAAAAAAGCATATAATTCACATACTTCAGGTACATCGCTCTGAATAAAAATAGTTGCTTTTTCAGGATCAATTCCACAGGCTAAATATTCGGCTAAAACTTGTTTAACTCCCGATTGTAAATCACCAGGAGTAGGATGGGTAGTTAAAGAATGGATATCTGCAATAAAAAAGAAGCAGTTAAAATTTTCCTGCATTCTGACAAAATTTCTTACAGCCCCAAAATAATTTCCCAGGTGCAAATATCCTGTTGGTCTGATTCCACTTACAACGGTAGGTTTATTCATATCGAATTTATCTTATCAAAAAAAATCGGTGCAAAAATAGGTAAACAAGATTAAAGTAAAAAGTAAAATGATAAAAGTTGCCTTAAACGGCAACTTAACCTATAGTAATTTTAAATTACCTTTTATCAACTAATTTCAAAACAGAAAAATTTGTGCGGTTAAAAAATATATATAGTTTTACGTACTGAACAAAAGAGAGATATGTATAAAAAGCCTTTATACGGAAAAGAGTGGAACTGGCGCAATGTTAAAATGGAAGCGCAAGAACTGATTAATATCATACGGTTATAAAGGCCTGAAGAAGGGATTTATTGTGCAAAAACAATAAGTCCCTTTTTTTATTAAAATATGAATTTAAAACCATAAATCATGACTAGACAAAAAAAGATCTTTCTCGAAGAATCGGAAATGCCAAAACAATGGTATAATCTTGCTCCCGACCTTCCAACACCAATGAATCCTCCATTAGGACCAGATGGAAATCCAGTAGGCCCCGAGATGTTAGCTCCGGTATTCCCAATGAATCTGATTGAACAGGAAGTAAGCCAGGAACGCTGGATTGATATACCGGAACCAATAAGGGAAATTCTTGTTCAGTGGAGGCCAAGCCCTCTTATTCGTGCATATGAATTAGAAGAAGCGTTGGGAACTCCTGCCAAAATTTATTATAAAAACGAAGGAGTATCGCCGGCTGGTAGCCATAAACCAAATACTGCGGTTGCTCAGGCATGGTACAATAAACAATTTGGGATTAAAAAATTAACCACTGAAACCGGAGCCGGTCAGTGGGGTAGTGCTCTTTCATATGCATGTTCACTTATTGGCCTCGAATGCAAAGTATTTATGGTTCGTGTAAGTTTCGACCAGAAGCCTTTCCGGAAAATGATGATGAATACCTGGGGAGGAACTTGTATTGCAAGCCCAAGTATGGAGACACAAGCCGGGCGTAATATTCTAAAAGAATACCCCGACACTCCGGGCAGCCTTGGAATTGCAATCAGCGAAGCGATTGAAGCTGCAGTTACTGATCCAACCGGAGAAACTCGTTATTCTCTTGGATCGGTACTAAACCACGTAATGTTACATCAAACAATAATTGGATTAGAGGCTCAAAAACAACTTGCCAAAGTAGGTATTAAAAATCCTGATGTTGTAATTGGCTGCTGTGGTGGTGGAAGTAATTTTGCCGGAATTTCTTTCCCATTTATGTTTGAAAAAATTAATGGTGCCGATATTCAGATAATTGGAGTAGAGCCTTTTTCATGCCCAACTTTAACCAAAGCACCGTTTATATATGATCATGGCGATGTTGCTAAAATGACCCCACTACTGCCAATGAATAGTTTGGGACATACATTTATTCCGGCACCAATTCACGCTGGTGGATTACGTTATCATGGAATGTCTCCATTGGTAAGTGCAGCTCTTCGTGATGGATTAATGGAGGCACAAGCAATTCACCAAAGCGAATGTTTTGAAGCTGGTTTATTATTCTCAAAAACCGAGGGTATTATTCCTGCGCCTGAAACAACACATGCCATAGCAGCAACTATCCGCGAAGCTAAAAAAGCCAAAGAAGAAGGAAAAGAAAAAACTATTCTTTTCAACTTTAGCGGACATGGCTTAATGGATTTGGTTGGATATGAAAAATATTTAGGTGGCGAATTGACTGATTACGAATACCCGGAATCTGAAATTGGCGAAAACCTTAAAAAACTAGACGGTTATCCTCTTCCGAAATAGTTTTAGTTACATTGTACCACGGTTTTATTGCCGTGGTACAATTATTTTATTTCTTAGAAAAAAATATCTATTATTTTATTTTGAACCTTAATCTGTATTTTATCCAGTATTTCCTTTATTGTAGGATAATCATGTTTTTTATAATGAAGCTCCTTTTCAATTAACTTTGATTTTTTTTCAGGAAAATAATCACCTGTAATTTGGCATTCCTGAATTATCCCTTTTTTTACTTCTAATCCAACTTCAAGAACTTTGCTTCCGGCATTCATTTTATTTTTAAATGAATAAGCTGGTGAATATCCGTAAATCCAATCCCAATTGGTAAACTT
>JABMQB010000363.1 GCA_013203525.1 Mariniphaga sp. | reverse complement strand
TTAACATCCAGATTGTTAATTACTCCTCCAACGCATTAGAAAATATTTTCCCCGAAAACCTATTCGGATTGGGTATATATATTCCTGATTTAAATCCTTGCCAGAATATTTGATGTACTTCTGAATTTGCCTTTGATTGAGAAATCAATTGTCCGTTTATATTGAAAAGCCTGCAATCAATCGACTCAGTTATTCTATTTTGAAACCGGATAATTAAATATTCATTTGTAGAATAAACAATTGTATTATTTGATAACTGCTGAATGCCTGTGGAAAGAGTAAATTCAAAAGCACCCAAATCAGGTGCAGTGCCTTGGAATGGTAATCCAACATCTACGCCTGCATCAATCAAATCGCTACCCGAGGCCAGATGTAGAAATTCTATGTCGGGTAAACTTCCATCTGCTTCTCTTGGTGTAGATGCTGTACTTGCATCCAGGCTAACAAAGTCTTCTTCATTTACAATAAATGGTACAATCCAGCTATTTGTTTCCTGAATTGCAAAACCTCCAAGTTCTACCCTTCCATTATACGATACACTGTTTTTTACTGCTAATGTCTCTCCTGCTGCAAGTACCTTTTTTATTCTGAAATTGGATGTAATATTATTATAACCCGTACAATTTATCAATGACATGGTACCGACATTATTATTCTGGTCGAATCCTTTGGCTTTATTATTAAATGCAATACAATTAGTCAAATAAAAATGATGAGTCAGGTTCAGGTTGTTGCTGTTATCGCCACCACCCATTTTAAAACCATTTCCATTGGCCTTTGCCCCAGGATCGGTACCATCTTTTAAATAACCATTTCCCCAGGTCCAGCAATTTTCAAGGATAGTAGTTACATTGGAAGCCCCACGCATATAACCATCCCAACCATCATCGCAATTTCCCCAAGCCCGGCAACCAATAAATTTATTATTTGATCCCACATCAAGTTTAGGTGCAAATCCATCGGCATCACCATAATCAGGAGGATCGGCATTGTAATACGAATCACAGTTTTTAACTGTATTGTCGTGAGCACCATTTCCCATCTGAAGCCCGGTATCTTTATTTTCATAAAATGAACAAAACTCAATAACATTATTTCCGCCACCCGAAATATTCATTCCGTTATCACCGGCATAAACAAAATCAAAACCTTTAATATGCCAATAATCACCAGTTAGACTGATTCCTCTTTTCCCAAATTGAGTACCAGAAAAATCAAGAATTGGGTGCTCTCCGGGATAAGCCATTAGAAAACATGTATCAACCTGATTACCACTTTTCGAGATATAAATTGTTGAGGAATATGAATGTACCCCTCCCCTAACATAAATTATATCACCAGGATTAACCAATGATATTGCTTTTGTAATAGTTTTTAAAGGATTTTCAATATTTTCTCCGGAACCGGAATCATTGCCATCAACAGATACATACAAGGTTTTAGCATTTAAGGTTATTGTGAGGAAAATAATAAAAACTGTAAATATATGTTTCATTGCTGTTGGTTTGTAAAAATGTATCAGCGAATATAGAATATAAAACTCATAAAAAAAGCCCTTTGAAAAATCAAAAGGCTTCTTAATAAAATATTAACTTTTTATTATTTTTTCAATGCTTCAATAACTCTTTCAGGGGTCATAGCCATACGGAATAACCTTGCTCCAGTTGCATCAAAAATAGCATTGGCTATTACTGCGCCCATACAAATAATAGCCGGTTCTCCTCCGCCCTGAGGTGGTTCATTTCTTTCCAGAATTTTTGTTTTAATTTCCGGAATCCATGAAAACTTTGGAATTTCATAAGTATCAAAATTGGCACTTTTTACCTTGCCTCCTTCAAATTCTACTTCCTCTTTAAGTGCATAGCCAAGCCCCATATTTATACAACCTTCCATTTGAATGGTAGCTCCCTGAGGGTTAACACAAAATCCCATTTCCTGTGCGCAGGATACTTTTAAAACCTTAATTTCACCAGTATCTTTATTCACTTCAACTTCCGCAATATGTGCTACATAGGTTCCGGCATCGAATCCAATCGCTACTCCGTAGCCCCTACCACTTGGTGATTTTGCCGGTTTCCAGTTAACCATTTTAGCAACCTCTTTCAATACATCAATCGCCCGTTTATCTACCAAATTGTTTAACCTGAATTCTACCGGATCAATTCCGGCTTTAGCAGCCATAATATCTACTTGTACCTCGCGAGCAAATGTATTGGTACTGTTTCCCGGGCCACGCCATGCACCTGTTGGAAAAGGATGAATTTCAGGTGCAGACCAACCTCGTCCATATACTGTTCTTTTCTGATGTGGGATATTATACATTGTTTCAGCACCGCGATCGCCAGCATAATAAACATGATAATCCCACATGGTAATCCTGCCATTATCATCTATCCCTGAATTAATTTTTACAATTGCTGCGGGCCTGAATTCATCGTAAAAAAACTCCTCCTGCCGGTTCCAGTCAACCATCACCGGTTTATTAGTAATTTGTGCCAATCTGGCTGCTTCAATTGCCTGTTGGTGTGCCGACTTACCACCAAAACCACCTCCAAGAAAAGGAGGTAATACCCTAACGTTTTCCTCCTCGAACCCGAGTACTCGTGCAATATTGCTTTTTGCAGGAAATGGAGTTTGAGTCCCTGCCCAAACTGTCATTTTACCGTTTTCAAGATTAGCCATTGCAGTATGAGGCTCCATGGGAGAATGAGCAACATACCCATCAAAAAATTCATTTTCAAAAATACTAGTTGCCTGTTCTTTCCCTGTAGAAATATCTCCCTCATTAAGATTGCTGTTTCCCTGAGGAGCATTTTTAAACAGATACTCAAACATATTGCTATTATCGATTTCCATTTCATCAAAGGAGTATTCAGCTTTTATTAATGCACGGGATTTTTCAGCAATTTCGGGATTTTCATGTAAAGCGGCTAACAGGTCGCCATCTCTTACAATCTGCACTCCTTTCACTTTTTCAGCTTCCGAAATATCTGCCGATTCCAGAGTAGCGGCATGTGACGGTGGGTGCAGAATACGGGCATAAACCATTCCGGGCAATCGCATATCTCCTGAATATTTTGCCTGCCCATTAACTTTTGCAATCGCATCCTGATGAAGCTTTGGTTTGCCCATTACTCTGTGTTCAGAATAATCTTTCACAGCAGGCTTTTGCTCCATAAACCGTTCGATCTTTTTACCCTTAGTAAGTTTTTGATATGATACTTTCTTTTTATTATCATTTTTATTAAAAATAATACCATCTTTTACATCAAGTTGCTCAACAGGAATTCCAAGTGATTCAGCACCCAACTGAAGAAGTACAGCTCTGGCTTCGGCTGCAGCTGCCATAAGCGAAGGACCTAAAATGCGTACTGACATCGATCCAAAGGTTCCCATGTCCCATGGACATAAATCCGTATCGCCCATTACCATTTTAACTTTTTCAAATGCCACATCCAGTTCATCTGCCACCATCTGTGGAAATGAAGTAATAGCTCCCTGGCCCATTTCAATTTTCCCTACGAAACAGGAAACTGTTCCATCCTCATGAACAAGTAAAAATGCATTAAAATCATCAGGCGTCCTCCTGAATTGTTCTCCATCGGCTGCCAAAACATCAATTGCACTTCCAACATTGAAAAAGACATAAATTCCTCCACCCAGCCATTTAAAAAAATCCCTTCGTTTTACACCGGGGATGTGAGTTTTCAGGTATTCTTTATAATCTTTTAATTTGTCCATAATCAAATTCTTTCAATATTATATTTTGAAACAACAATAATTAGCTCATAGCGGCCAATACGCGTTCAGGAGTAATTGGCATTCTGAAAACACGGGCACCACAAGCATTAAATACAGCATTTGCCACCGCTCCTCCTACACCAATTATTGCAGGCTCACCTCCACCCTGAGGTGGTTCATCCATTGCATCTACGGTTGGAGATTCAATTTTTTCCGGAATCATTGAAAACCGGGGAATCTCGTAATTATCGAAATTACTGGATTTTACTTCCTTCCAATTAAATTCAATATCTTCAGTTAAAGCATAACCAAGCCCCATGTTAACACAACCTTCGGCTTGAATAGCCACTCCCTGAGGATTTACAACTTGCCCCATATCCTGGCCAACTACAGCCCTCACTACCTTAACACTTCCTGTTTGCGTATCTACTTTCACTTCGACAATAATCGTCACAAAAGTTCCAGCATCGTCACCAACTGCAATCCCTTTTCCGTGGCCTTCGGGCAATTCTTTTTCCCACCCAAAGGTTTCAGCAGCCAGTTTTAATGACCTTATTGCCCGTTCATTATTCATATTTTTTAACCTGAATTCAAGCGGATCCATGTTTATTTTACTGGCCATAATATCGATGTGCGACTCACGTGCAAAGGTTGTTGACGGATTTCCAGGGGCACGCCATGCTCCTGTTCCAAAAGGATGGACATCCGGCCCATCAAATAAAGCGGTCTGGTGGTTTGGAATATTATAGAACAAATTTGTTCCGCGGTCGCCGGCACAGTAAATGTCAAAATTCCAATAATTCAGTTTACCTGTTTTATCCATCCCTGAACCTATTTTCATAACAGCAGCAGATCTGAACATATCGTACATAAATTCTTCCTTCCTTGTCCACATTACCTGAACAGGTGTGCCTTCCAATATTTTTGCAATACGGGCTGTTTCAATTGCCTGTTGGTTATAAATTTTACCGCCAAATCCACCACCCAGAAAAATTTGTTTGATATGAACCATTTCCAGTGGAAGTGATAATTGATCTGAAATTTCCTGCCTTGTACCAAAAGGTGTTTGCGACGAAACCCACATAGTAAGCTTTCCTTCTTCAAAAACAGCAGTAGCTGCATGTGTTTCAATTGGGGCATGGGCTTTATAACCATCGTGGTATTCCTCCTCAACAACCATTACCGATTCTTTCCTTCCTTTTGCAAGGTCGCCACCTTCATGGCGCACTCTTTTATCAGTGGCTGTTTTTTTGATGTGCTCAAAAATTGATTCATTATCGGCAATTACATCGGGTATTTTCCATTCCGTTTTCACCATGTCAAGAGCCCGCATTGCCATTTCCGGATCAGCATGTAATACAACAATAAAATCGTCTTCTTTCAGAACCTTTACCCCATTAATGCTTTCAGCTTCGGAAATATCAGAACTTATCAGCTTTGATCCATGAGCCAGAGGCCTGGCAATTCGTGCATATAACAATCCATCAAGATTAATATCTGCTGTATATTTAGCAGCACCGGTAACTTTTTCAAGGGCATCTCTTCTGGTAAATGATTTTCCTATTACCTTAAATTCATCCGGTTTTTTAATATGCACTTCTTCTCCAAGGCTTCGAACAATCTTTTTGCCTTTAGTTAACTTTGCATAACTTACACTTTTCTTGTTGTTTTCAATACTAACAACTTTACCTGCTTCGGCTTTTAAACCGGCAGCCGGTATATTCAGTTTTTCTGAAGCCAGTTCGACTAAAATCCCGCGTGCTTCAGCAGCTGCCGCTCTGATTAGCGGATCATGAAAACGAGTGGTCATCGAACCCCAGGTACCTGCATCATAGGGAACCAGATCGGTATCACCCATAATCATATTAACACTTTCCAGCGGAACTTCCAGTTCATCGGCTAAAATTTGTGCCAACGAAGTAATAATCCCCTGTCCCATTTCAATTTTCCCGCTGTAACAATCAACCGTTCCGTCTTCTTTTACTCTTAAAAAAGCATTAAACTCGGGCACCTCGCCTTCTTCTTCCTCTTTTTTCTGAAGGCAGCCGTTTACAACTGTATATGCACCAAGTGAAAAAATAATTATGATTCCACCTCCCAGTTTTTTCAAAAAATCGCGGCGAGTAACTCCCGGAGGAGAATTTACGTCGCTAAAATAAAATTTATCAATTTGTTCCGGTTTCATAATTATTTCCCTCCATTCATTTTAACAGATGCTTCCTGAATAGCATCAATAATACGATTATGGGCACCACAACGGCACAGGTTATCTTCCATTCCCCATATAATATCTTCTTTTGTTGGATTAGGATTTTGTTTTAATAATCCAACTGCATTCATTATCATTCCCGGGGTACAATAACCACACTGTAGGGCATCATTTTCAACAAATGCTTTCTGAACAGGATGAAGTTCTCCTTTCTTTGAAAGGCCTTCGATGGTAACAATAACTTTGCCGGCAACTTCTTCCATTTGAATAGTACAAGATCTAACGGCTTCGTTATCCATTAAAACCGTGCAGGCACCGCAATACCCCTCTCCACAGCCATACTTGGTTCCGGTAAGGTCAAAATGAGTCCTTAAAACCCATAAAAGGGTTTGAGTTTTTTCGAGCTCAACATTTACCTTTTTCCCATTTAACTCAAATTCAATTTTTTGTTTCATGATTAGTTATTTTTTGTTTCTTTCTTATAATCTTCAGGTGTATCAATATCATTAAGAATTTCTTCCGTCCCTACTTCAACTTCCTTTATTTCTTCAGGGTATTTTACAAGTAATTCCCGCAATCCGGTATTCCCACTTAAATTAATAATTTTTTTCCTGAATTTTAAATCAATTAAGATGGGATGGCCTCTCTTCCCTTTATATGTTGGAATAATTATTCCATTTCCAGCTCTTTTAAAATCTTTTATTAAACTATTAATTACATCGGTTTGAACCATAGGTTGGTCACCAAGCATTACAACCACAGCAGCAGCATCGGGCAAGACATTTATTCCGCATAATACCGAGGAAAACATTCCGTCCTGATAATTTTTATTTGATGCCGTTTGAACATTTTCCTGTTCAATTAAGGGAATAATCCTGTCCTCATCGCTTCCGGTTACAACCAGCACTCTATCAGATTTTGAAGCAACTGCTTTTTTAACAACCGACTCAATAATAGTTTTTCCTCTAAACGGCAATAACAACTTCTGTTGTTTCATTCGTTTTGATTCGCCTGCAGCAAGGATCATACACCAGATTTCATTTCCCTGTTTCTGATTTCTGGACTGAATAATCTGTGCAGTTATACTCACTGCAATCTCCTCAACTGTTTTAGAATTTATATCAATTCCTACCGGTGCATAAATCCTGTCAAATTCGCTTTCAGTACATATGACTTCTTTAATAAACTTTTCCCTGACCAGGGCAATTTTTCGTTTACTGCCGATCATCCCAATATAAGCTGCATCTGATTTTATACAGCATTTTAAAGCTTCAGAATCTTCGCGATGGCCTTGTGTTACGATGACAATGTAAGAATTACCTGAAATCTTTATCTCTTCAAAACAATTTGAAATTTCTGAAATAAAAATCTTGTTGGCATCCGGAAACCTTTCTTTGGTTGCAAGCTCTGGGCGGTTATCAATAACGGTAACATTGAATCCAATAAAACTACCTAATTTGGATAATGCCTGCCCAATATGACCTGCTCCAACAATTATTAATTCAGGGGCAGGAAAAACCGGTTCAGCAAAAATCACATTTCCTGGTTTTTCAACTAACGCTGGTTTTTTTTCTTTTAAAATCAGGCTAAATTCATCGCATCCCAAGCCAAATTCTTCATAAAAATCACAAAGAACTTTTTCTTCCGTATTAAACCAAAATCGTTTAATTGATACTTTGTTCTTATGATTCCTAATTTCGGAGACTAATACACCGGCTGTATTTTTTTCAAGTGAATTTTTAACCTGCTTGAATGTATCCAGGCTTTCTCCCGGATTTGCATCGAGTAAAAAAAATGCTGAGCCTCCACAAATAGCACCTGTTTTATCATTGATGCCTGCATTAAGGCTAAATTCTTTATAAATATCGATTTTAGACTGAATTGATTTCTGCGCTAATTTCTGTGCCTCGGCTTCAAGGATACCACCACCCATGGTCCCAAATTTCAATCCTTCTGAATTAAAAATAGCAGAAGCACCAGGAACCTGCGGAGTAGATCCCTTGGTTTTAATAAGCGTCCCCAAAACAACTACCTCGCCTTTTACAACTTCCGAAATTATTTTCAAATAAACATTTTCCATTTCAATGCAAATTATAATTTATAACCTTAATAAAAAAGCCTCTGGAAAAACAGAAGCTTTTTAAATGGACATATAAAGCACAAATGTTAAAAACGTTTTTATCAATAATCCTGAAATTAATCTACTTACGCCTCTGTTTTTGGCTTTAAAAGTTTTTTATACAAAAGAGAAATTAATAAAACTACACCTAAAAACATTATAATTACCGGAGAACAAGGCACATCTAGTTCCCATGAAAAATATAGTCCAAGCAACGTCACCACAGCTCCTATTCCTAATCCAATAAAAATTCTGGAGTACCATTGCGTTGCATACAATGCCGATATGGAAGCCGGAATAATAAGAAAGGCAAAAACCGTTATAATCCCGCCAACACTTACAGCCTGTACAATAACAATCCCAAATGAAAAATAAAACAGGAAATCCCACAAACCTTTGTTTTTTAATCCGGTTTCTGTTTTATGATAATTATCGGATAGTTTAAAAAACTTCTTCCTGAAAATTACATGAAACAGGCCAACCAAACCCACAACAATTGCAAGTTTAACCACTTGGTCCCAACCTACCCAAAGTAATGCCCCTGTAAGCATATCGTGTATATGTACATCACTTCCCGCGCTTTTATCAAGTATAATTACAGCGGCTGTGGTAGCAACAGCATAGGCAATACCAATTAATGCTTCGAGCGGTATTTTTATTTTTTTGCTTTTCAGGAGAGAAAAAATAAAGGCTGCTATTGTGCAAAATAAAACTGAAAAGATAAATGACGAAACTGAGTCTTCTCCATGGTCATGACCTGCATGCGAATCACTGGTTATATCACTGATAACCATTGCAATTGTTCCGCCCAATGCAGCAATCTGAGCAAGTGCAATATCAATAAAAATAATCTCCCTTTTTAATACATGAATTCCAAAATAAACATTACTGCTTATCAATAAAATACAGGCAGTAAACGGTATAAACATAAATTCCAAAATTTCCATATTGCTTCAGGATTTGATCGTTTGTTTTTTAAATAGTTTTATAAACGCCAGTATAAATACTGTAATCCCTAACAGGCAAACAATTGCAGGGCCATTGGATATATTAAAAACATATGAAAGATATATCCCGACTGCCGATCCGATTATTCCTATCAGCCAGCTTCCAATAAACCGCTTTTTCCAGTTGTTGGTAAAAAGGGTTACAGCTGCTGTAGGAGCAACAAGCAAAATAAAGACTAAAAAAATACCGGCAATTGGTACGGCTTTTACAATGACAATCCCAAATGTTATATAAAAAATCAACTCGTATTGCCGCAACTTTTTTTGTGAATATGGCAACAAATCACTTGTTGCAGAATCAGAGATTTTAACAAAATGCTTTTTATAGAAAAAATGGATAATCCCAATGGATGCAAAAATAAGGAAAGAATAAAGCACCTGCGACCAGTTTACCCATAAAATATTTCCGGTAATTGTTTTTGTGATATAATTAGAGCCTCCGGGTATTTTTTCAACAAGCAACAATGCAAGGCCCAGCCCAATGCAATAAATAATTCCGATGATAGCCTCCTGTGAGATCTTTTGTTTTTGAAATTTAGTAAGCGCAAATAAAGAAATCACAATTAAAGTAAAAATATAGGAAGACAATTCAACCGATAATGAATCTTGCGAAAAACCAAGCAAAAGCCCGATCATAGTTCCCAATGCTGCAATCTGGGCAACAGCAATATCAATAAATATTATTCCCCTCGAAAGTATATGATTTCCGAAATAGCTCAAAATTCCCGCAAGCAAAACACAGGCTGTAAATGGTGCCAATAAAAAAATCAGATTTTCAAGCATACATTTTATTTGATACTTTTATTAATCTTTTCAATCCAGTAATCAACCAATTGAAAATTATCATCCACCTCTTCAATACCGGCAACAAACAGTGGAAGGAAAAGCGCTTCAATTCCTGTTTTGCCTTCAATCATCGTGGCCGATTTCTTTTCAAAATAACTGGCAACCAGCATTAGTTTAATATCCTGCTCCTTTATTAAATTAACCATATGCTGAACATGTTTTGCCGATGGCGGAATACCAGGTTTTGGTTCAATATACCCAACGATATTTAACCCAAATGTTTCACAGAAATAAGCCCAGTTTTTATGATATGCAATAACATTTTTATTTCTGAAAGGTAGGGCCTTTTTAAGCCATCCACCTAGTTTTTCCTGCAATTTTCCCCCCTGGAAATCTCTTTCCAGGAAAGCAAACAATGTTTTATTTTCAAGCATTTTGGTGAGTGTTTCGCTACCAAACATATTTACCAGCTCTTCGCCAAAAAGTGCTTTGTCCACTTTGCCGCAAAATTCATCTCGGTTTTTTTCATAAAACGAAGCATTTGCCGGATCGACTTTCATTAATCCAATGGTAATATTGTGGGCCATATGCTTCCAATTTGCCGGACCCGTGTTAATATGCGGATTTCCCATAAGATGGACATCGCCTTCAGTGCGGTCCCCTTTTTCCACCTTTTGCAAAACCTTAATTCCATCGGAAACAGAAACAAATCCAACAGCTCCATCCATTATTTGTTTGTTACGAGCTTTATCCAGTAATGTAGATGACCAGCCTTCAAGATCCATGCCAGTGGTAATCCACATATCGGCACTCTTAAGCTTCATAGCAAAACTTGGTTTTGGCGGTACAAAATGTGGATCCTGCTCACCTGAGGCTATAAATCCCACCTCGCCTTTATCTTTAACTATTGCCTGCACAATGGTTGCATAATCGGAAAATGAACAAACAATATTTAATTTTCCCGCATCCGACCCAATGCCTCTTGCATTTACTTTTTCAGTTGCTACACCAAAACAGAAAAGTAATGTTAATAGTATTAATAGCTTTTTCATAAATATTTAAATTTCTTTATTAATATGCTTCATGTTTGTGCGGGCCCATTGCCCAGCAGATTTGTAAAATCAAACTATGGTCGGAAGGAATTACAGCTCCCAAATTATGTTTCATGTTAAAAATATCTCGTTTATTGTATTGATACTGAAGCCTGAAAAACACAAATTCACTTTGCCAGAAATCTATATTGGTAGTAATATCCCATTCGCTTTGAGTTTTATCGTATGGCAACTCAGAATAACCAATCCTTCCTCCTATCCAAAATCTAGAATTTAACTTGTTTTGAATTGATGAATAAAAACCCTTGCTTTTAACCGTTTGCCCCGGAATTTCGTAAAGGCCATAAAACAATTCGGTTTTCCAATCAACAGTACGATATTTTTCCCTCCCTACCGGAATCCATTTGTATGTAAGCCCCAGGCTCGATATATATGAATTATAATCTCCGTCAATATCATTTTTCCCGGTTACTCCATTCAGGCTAAATTCAAAATAACTATTTGTTGAAAGGTCATAATAGTTTTTCCAATGCCCAATGTATAGCATCCGCCTTTTGCCCTGATTGTCGAAACTCACACCATTGCCTCCATTAATAATTGAAATATCGAGGTTACTGGCATGGGCAAACAAAATTCTGGGAAGCATAAAGTTTGCAGCTATTCCGGTCCCGCCTAATCCTGCATTGCTAAAATAATTCACAAGTGCCCTGGGACGGTCAAACTGCGGAAGGGCGTGGTCGTGATAACGGTTCAGGGGACCAAATTCAGCATAAAAAATCCCTGCCTTCAAATTCATATTCAAAGGAAGATTAAGCAATTCCATATATGCTTCTTCAATGGAAATGCCCTCTTTTGTTACTGATAAAAATGCCTTTCCACGAGTAAAAGGATCGAGAGGTGCAACAAGGGCAAGTTCCGCCTCCCTCAAATGGAAACCATTATTTCCATAAAAAAAATCGCCGGGTTCATCCAAAATTGAGTTATAGGCAGAGCTAAAGCCGGCAAAAAAATCACCACTTAAGCTTATATTCGGATTTAACCCCTGCTGGGTTCTGACACCACTCTGGAATTTTTTAGAAATATCTGATTTTTCTTCCTTTTCCTGAGTGCTTAACTGATTTGCTTCTTCTAAAAGTTTTTTTAATTCATCCTCTTGTTCTGAGTTGTCAATTTTTGCTTTCAGCGATAAAATCAGTTTTTCGAGCTGGCTGGTTTTTAAAACACTTGTTTCCTTCAATTCCTGAAGCTCATGTCTAAGAAGCTCCAGTTCTTTATTTACATCCTGAGAATATGAATAGTGTACGGAAATAAAAATGCTAATCAGGATTATCAAAAAATTTCTATAGTTCATTTTGGTTTTAACTTTAAATAAATATGTACTTAAAATAGCTATTTCGAAGTGCTATTTTAAATATAATCGCCAATGCAATAATTACAATTGTGCTTTTATAATATTGTGTTAAAACCGATAAGGGGGTGCGCGTAAATTTTTGCTTAAGTGATAGATGTTCTGTATGGAAAATTCAGGGATAATAATTTTTATGCTCGAATTTAAATGTGCTTTTAACTCAATAATCCCGGCAATGCAAATAATAAAAACAAAAAAATTCAGGATTTTATCAAGAACAATATATTCTAGTTTTGAATGCTGGTGATTGGCAAAAGGAGCTGGTAGATCGGCTTTCTTTGAAAAAGGATGAGCATGTGAAATTATACTTCCCTTAACCTGATGGACATGCATATTAACAGCTGAATTGTACAACAATAAACATACTGCCGGAAAAATAATCAGAAACTGGAATATAACATATTTCCGAAAAAACTTCATTAGTAATTCAGGTTAATTAATTTCCGGTAAATTTAACAAAAACCTTTAGAAAAAGAACTCTTTGTGAACAAAAGTCCTTTTAATTTGAACCAATAACAACACGCTAAAGGCTTTTCAAAAACTTTGCACTTTCTCCAAATGTTGCGGGATCCATTTCTACAAAAAAGTTTTTTACACCTCCGGTTTTAGCTGCTTCAAAAAAGTCTTCCCAATCAACAACGCCCTGTCCTATCGGCACCTGTGTTTCTTTTTCATTCGACCAATCGGCAAGGTGGGCTGAAATAAACCTTCCCGGATGTTTCCTGAAATAATCAGCTGCTTTATAACCAATACTGATAACCGCTACCTGAAACTGCATTTTTACCAGGTCAGGATCAAGTTCTTCCAGAATTGCATCGTAAATCAGCTCGCCATCAATGGTTTCAAATTCCATATGATGATTGTGAAAACCAGTTATCAGCCCGGCTTTTTTGATTGTTTCTCCCGCAGCGTTCAATTCAGTGGCTGCTTTTCGGTAATCGCTAACAGTTGCACCGCTGGGCAACCAAAAACTGGAAAGAACAATTTGGCTTATCCCCATTTTTTTTGTCCATTCAATGGTTTCTTCAAGATTATCTTTTAATTCGCCAAAATTATAATGTGAACTCCTGCAAATCAACCCCGAATCTTCAATTATCTTTTTCATATCTCCGGGTTTTATATCAGCCAAAGCTTCAAATCCGGTTCCTGTATAGCCTTTAGGCGAACACATTTCAATTTCGCTATAACCCATTGCAGCCATTTTTTTCATAGTGCCGGCAAAATCTTCAAACAGTTTTTGCCTGATTGTCCATGACTGGAATCCAAATGATATATTCAATTTTTCTGCTGCAAATAAATTTTTAGGAATTAATGGTAGAAGAGCTGTCGAGGCAATTCCCACTGCTGTTGTGCCTATAAAACGGCGACGGTTTAAGTTTTTCATAAGTCAGGTTTTTATTGGTTAATAAAGAATTCTAAGTTATGATTATTTCAAAGAATTTAAAAATACCTTATAACTTTTAAGAAATTGATGAAAACTCCTGAGTTAAAAAAAATCAACTATTTTTATAAAATTAAACTAACCACAAAAAACTATTATGAAAAAAATAAACCTGAATAAACCAAATCTGCTTATTCTTATTATAATTTTTATTCTTTCCAGTTGCAATTCAAAAATTCAAGAAAATACAATAATGGTAGATACCGGCAAAACCGGTGAGCCCATTGAAGAATATATATATGGACAGTTTATTGAACACCTGGGAAAATGTATTTATGGAGGAATTTGGGCTGAAATGCTTGACGACCGTAAGTTTTACTACCCTGTAATTGCCGACTTCGACCCATGGGCGCAGGACTCTGATCGTTTTTGGAACACAGGTCCATACACTTATTTAAACGGTTCTCCCTGGGAAATAATAGGAGAAGAGGATGCTGTTAAAATGGATACTAAAAATCCTTTCTCCGGAGAACAGTCGGTTCAGGTGATAGTTCCAGGCGATGGCTCAAATGCAGGAATTAAACAAGCCCGGCTTGCGGTTGTTGCCAATAAAAAATACACTGGATCCCTAATACTTTCAGGAAATATTGGAGTGTTACCCGTTACTGTACAACTATTAAATCATACCGGAGAAAAGATTTCGGTTGAAATAACTGAAATTACCAAAGAATATAAAAGCTATCCTTTTGAGTTTACACCAGGCTTTTCATGCAACGAAGCCACATTGGAAATCCTTAGTACTGGTAAAGGACAATTTAAAATAGGTACTGTTTCACTAATGCCATCCGATAATATCAAGGGATGGCGAAAAGATGTGATTGCATTACTGAAAGAACTAAACTCTCCTATATATCGTTGGCCTGGTGGAAATTTTGTGAGTGGATATAACTGGATGGATGGTATTGGTGAGCGTGACAAACGCCCACCACGTAAAAATCCGGCATGGAAAGGTGTTGAAGCTAATGATGTTGGAATCCATGAATATATGGAACTTATGGAAATCATAGATTCTGAACCGTTTATTGCTGTAAACACGGGATTAGGAACGGTTGAAGAAGTTGCCAGGGAAATTGAATATTGCAACAGCACTGCAAATACAGACATGGGGAAACTTAGGGCTGAAAACGGACACCCTGAGCCTTATGGTATTAAATGGTGGGCAGTTGGTAACGAAATGTTTGGAAACTGGCAGCTGGGGCACATGCCTTTAAAAGATTATGTGAAAAAACATAACCTAATGGCTAAGGCAATCTGGGATGTTGACCCAAATGCAAAACTTATTGGTGTAGGTGCTATTGGCGATTGGAGTGAAACAATGATGGAACAATGCTCAGATTATATGGACTTTATCAGCGAACATATTTATTGCAGGGAGTTGGATGATGTTACAAACCATATTGCCCAATTAGAAAATTCAATTAAAAATGTTGCTGATGCCCACCGTCAATACCGGGAGTCTATTCCGGGGCTGGCTGAAAAAAATATCCGCATTGCCATGGATGAATGGAATTACTGGTATGGCGATTATATTTATGGTGAATTGGGCGTGCGATACCACCAGAAAGATGCTCTTGGTGTTGCCAAAGGCCTGCATGAATATTTCCGAAACAGCGATATTTATTTTATGGCCAATTATGCCCAAACCGTAAATGTAATCGGGTGTATTAAAACCACACCAACTACAGCGGGTTTTGCAACAACCGGATTGCCCTTAAAACTATATCGAAATGAATTTGGAACTATTCCGGTTATCATAGAAAATTCGATAGAAGGTTTGGATATTTCTGTTGCGTTGACAGAAGAAAAAAACCAACTTACAATTGCTGTTATTAACAGCACTCCCGAATTTGCCAGTTTACCCTTTGAATTCGAAAACACAAAAATTACGAAAATGGGGAAACAATGGATTATTCAACACAATGATCCTCAGGTTTACAACGAACCTGGAAAAGATCCTAAAGTTGTGATTGCTGAATCGAAACTGGATTTTAAAAATAAAACACTGGAAATTCCAGGGTATTCGATATTAATGGTGAATTTGGAGATTAATTAAATTTGAATGCCTCACACTGATCCGTCAGCAGACGGATCGTCCCTCTCTATGTTTAGAGTGTAAGAGATCAAGTGATTAAATAGACTCTTAAAATAAATTTTCTTAATGGAATGAAACGAATCACATTTATTATACTTTCCTTAATCTACCTCAATTCTTTCGGACAACATTATACTAAGAGTTGGAAAGATTTAAACTATGCTGGTGATTCACAGGAGTATCACATGCTCGATATTTACCTGCCCGAAATTGAAAAACCATCTTACCCGGCAGTAATTGTCATTTACGGAAGTGCATGGTTCAGTAACAATCTGAAAGGATCCGTTATGCAAAATATAGGTAAACCCATTCTTGATGCGGGTTTTGCTGTAATTGCTCCGAATCACCGGTCAAGCGTGGACGCGAAGTTTCCGGCTCAAATTAACGATATCAAAGCCGTTGTAAGGTTTATAAGAGCAAATGCTGAGAAATACATGATTGATACCTCATTTATTGGAGTTTCAGGATTTTCTTCGGGAGGTCATCTGTCTGCTCTGACGGGAACATCCGGAGGGGTCGAACAATTTATTGTTGGCTCGGCTACAGCCAGTATTGAAGGAGATGTAGGTTCATTTACCTCTTTCAACAGCTCGGTTGATGCTGTAGTTGACTGGTTTGGACCAACCGATTTTCTTGTGATGGATTCCTGTGGTAGCAACATGGTACATAATCCTGCAAATTCGCCGGAATCAAGTTTGGTTGGAGGCACCATTCAGGAGAATAAGGATAAATGTGCTTTGGCAAACCCGATCACATATATCGATGCAAATGACCCGCCTTTCCTCATCCTTCATGGCAACATGGATCCACTGGTTCCTCATTGTAACAGCGAATTGCTGCTTAAGGCATTACAAAATGAAAAGGTTCCTGCCCAGTTAGTCCTGGTTCCTGAAGCAGGGCATGGTCCCGGTTTGTTTGAGGAAAAATATTATAAAATGATGATTGATTTTTTTAATAAAGCAAGATATAAACAACCATGAAAAATCTAATTTGCCTGATAATAGTCTTTCTGATTTTCAGCAATATGTCCAGCTCTCAAAATATTGTAAAACCATCAACCTACGGATTTGACATTGCTCGTGATGGTATCTCTCACGGAAAAATTGATACAATATCCTACAAATCAAAAACTGTAGGTACAGAACGTAATGCGCTTATTTATACTCCGCCTGGATATACTAAAAACAAAAAATATCCGGTTTTATATCTTTTACACGGAATTGGGGGCGATGAATTTGAATGGTTGAATGGAGGTCATCCTGAGGTAATCCTTGATAACCTTTATGCTGAAAACAAAGTTGAACCTATGATTGTGGTTATGCCTAATGGCCGGGCAATGAAGGATGACAGTGCAGGGGGAAATATAATGGCACCCGATAAGGTTCAGGCCTTTGCTACTTTCGAAAAAGATTTACTCAATGATTTGATCCCATTTATCGAAAAAAATTATCCTGCAATAAAAGACCGAGAGAACCGTGCCATTGCAGGGCTTTCAATGGGTGGCGGGCAATCGCTGAACTTCGGGCTGAGTAACCTCGATAAATTTGCCTGGGTTGGAGGTTTTTCTTCAGCTCCCAATTTAAAAAGCCCTGAAGAACTAGTTCCTGATCCGGAAAAAACTAAAGAAGAATTAAAATTATTATGGATGTCGTGTGGTAATAAGGATGGCTTACTCCGTTTCAGCGAGCGCACTCATGAATATCTGAAAGAAAACAGTGTTCCTCATATTTATCTGGTTGAACCGGGTGGCATTCACGATTTTAAAGTATGGAAAAACGGGCTGTATATGTTTACTCAGCTTATTTTCAAACCGGTTGACAGTTCAACTTTCACATTATACAATTCTAATCTATTCAAATAAAAATAAATAAACGATGAAAAAAAAACAATTAAAACTGAGATTATTTAAAAAAAGACAAATTATACTTGTGATTTCTTTAATCGCCTTGTTTTCATTTAATGAAGCAATCGGACAACAAAAAAATTCACCTGTATTTTCCAAATTTATTTATCAGGGTAATGACCGGATTTATAAAGATAATCCATTAGAAGAAGGTGAGTTTTACAACCCTATTTTGCAGGGATGCTACCCCGACCCTGCCATTACCAGAAAAGGAGACGATTATTTTTTGGTATGCTCATCATTTGCAATGTTTCCGGGAGTACCCATTTTTCATTCAAAAGATTTAGTGAATTGGACTTCTCTTGGAGGTGTATTAGATAGGGTATCGCAATTGGATACTCATGATACAGGTATTAGTGGCGGTGTATATGCCCCTGGTATTACATACAATCCTTACAACGATACTTTCTATATGATTGTAACTGCATTTTCGGGCGGATTAGGAAATATTATCGTAAAAACAAAAGATCCATTTAAAGGCTGGGACGAACCCAAAAAACTTAATTTCGATGGAATTGATCCATCTATTTTCTTTGATGATAACGGCAAAGCCTATGTGATTCACAACGATGCTCCTGAAAGAGGAACAGCATTGTACAATGGGCACCGTGTGATCAAAATCTGGGAATACGACATGGAAGAAGACCAGGTAATTGCCGGAACCGACAAAGTAATTATAAATGGTGGTGTCGACCTGGCAAAAAAACCAATCTGGATTGAAGCACCTCATATTTATAAAAAGAATGGCAAATATTATTTAATGTGTGCTGAAGGTGGTACCGGTGGCTGGCACAGCGAAGTTATTTTTAAAAGCGATAGCCCAAATGGTCCATATATTCCTGCTCCCAGTAATCCGATTCTGACCCAAAGACATTTTCCAAGAGACCGTGAAAATAAAGTGGATTGGGCAGGACATGCCGATTTGGTCGAAGGACCGGATGGGAAATATTACGGCGTATTCCTGGCTATTCGTCCGAATGAAGAAAACAGGGTAAATACAGGGCGTGAAACATTTATATTACCAGTTGATTGGTCTGGCGAATTTCCGGTTTTTGAGAACGGACTTGTACCCATGGAACCAAAACTAAAAATGCCTAAAAGGGTGGAAAACAAAACCGGACAAGATGGATTCATTCCAAATGGCAACTTTACTTTTGAAGATGATTTTACTTCGGAAAAGTTGGATTATTGTTGGATTGGATTAAGAGGCCCGCGCGAAGCTTTTATGAAAAAGATCCCAAACGGTATTCAAATTAAACCTTTTGAAACTACCGTTAAAGAGATGAAGCCTACTTCTACCCTCTTTCTCAGGCAAATGCACGATAATTTTTCATATTCTACCACAATGGATTACACCCCTCAGTCTGAGACAGACCTTGCTGGTATAGTGGCGCTGCAAAGCGAAGGTTTTAATTACGTTTTTGGAATTACAAAAAAAGGAGATGAATTTTACCTGGTGCTACAAAAAAACTGGAGACAGAGAAGAAGCCGGGAAACAAATTCCGAAATTATTGGTAGTACAAAAATTGATATCAGTAAACCTATCCGTTTGCAGGTATCTGCTGAAGGAGATAAGTATGAATTTTCCTATTCAACCAATTTAACGAATTTTGTAAATGTAGGTGGAACCGTTTCCGGCGATATCCTTTCAACCGATGTGGCTGGTGGATTTACGGGATGTTTGCTCGGATTGTATGCAACCTCTGCCAACGATGCCATTCCTGACTAATTAATAAAAGCTATTGTATTTAAAATTAAGTTCCCTGGGTAATAATGACAACTATAATTGAAGGTGAAATGAAAAAAATATTGGTCAGTGTTTTCATATTGAGTTTAATTTTTTCTTTTAAAGCGAAAACCCAGGATAAACTATATACTAATACTTTCCCTTTAAGGAACGTTGAACTATTGGATGGATCTTTTAAACATGCCCGTGACCTTAACATTGAGGTTCTGTTAGAATACGATGTTGATCGGTTGCTGGCTCCTTACCGCAAAGAAGCCGGCCTCCCTAAAAAAGCTGAATGTTATCCCAATTGGGCTGGTCTCGACGGTCACGTCGGTGGCCATTACCTCTCAGCAATGGCTATGAATTATACCGCTACTGGTAACAACGAATGTAAAAGACGCATGGATTATATGCTGAATGAACTTGAAGCTTGCCAGGAAGCAAATGCAATAAATAATGCCGAATGGGGAATCGGTTATGTTGGTGGGTTCCCAAATAGTAAGAACTTATGGTCAACATTCAAAAAAGGCGATTTTCAGATTTATAATTCTTCGTGGGCACCTTTTTATAACCTGCATAAAATGTTAGCCGGACTTAGAGATGCCTGGTTATATGGAGGCAGTGAAGAGGCAAAATCCATGTTTCTGAAATTCTGCGATTGGGGCATAGACCTAACTTCAGACCTTACCGATGAACAAATGGAATCGATGCTTAATATGGAACATGGTGGAATGAACGAAGTATTTGCTGATGCTTATCAGATAACCAGTGATGAAAAATACATGTCAGCCGCAAAACGTTATTCACACAAGGCACTTCTCGATCCGTTGTCGGAGGGAATAGACAACCTCGACAACAAACATGCAAATACTCAGGTGCCAAAATTTGTTGGTTTCGAAAGAATTGCAGAACTCAACAATGATGAAAAATATGATAATTCGGCAAAATTTTTCTGGGAAACAGTTACCAAAAACCGTTCACTGGCCTTTGGTGGAAATAGCAGAAGAGAGCACTTTCCAAGTATAGAATCATATATCGATTTTGTAAATGTTAATGATGGGCCTGAATCCTGTAATTCATATAACATGCTTAAATTAACTGAAAATTTATTCAGGGTACACCCTTCGGCTGAATATATCGATTATTACGAACGTACATTGTTTAATCATATTCTTTCTACCCAGCATCCTGAACATGGAGGATATGTTTATTTTACTCCTGCGCGTCCCCGCCATTACAGGGTTTACTCAGCTCCAAACGAAGCCATGTGGTGTTGTGTCGGCACCGGTATGGAAAACCATGGCAAATACAACCAGTTAATCTATACCCATTCAAATGATTCTTTGTTCCTGAACCTTTTTATTGCCTCCGAACTCAACTGGAAGGAAAAAGGTATAAAAATCAAACAGGAAACCAATTTTCCGAATGAAAAACAAACAAAACTGACAGTAACAAAAGGTTCTTCCGATTTTAATTTGTTAGTACGATATCCGGGTTGGGTGAGTAAAAATGCTTTAAAAATCACGGTTAATGGAAAGGATATTTCTTATACTGTTCTTCCTTCATCTTATATAAGCATTGACAGGAAATGGAAAAAAGGCGATGTGGTTAAAATTATGTTGCCAATGCATAATTCGATAAAACACATGCCAAATGTTCCTGAGTATATTGCTTTTATGTATGGCCCCATTTTGCTTGGTGCAAAAACTGGAACTGAAGATCTAAAAGGCATGATTGCAGATGACGACCGCTGGGGGCAGTATGCAGGAGGCGAATATTTACCTATTGATAAAGCTCCTATCCTGATTGAAGATAACCTTGAAAACATCGGTGACAAATTAGAACCCATTGATAAGCCACTAAATTTTAAGCTCAATGCTACAATGATCAATCAAAAGGAGCTTACATTAGAGCCATTTAGTCAAATCCACGATGGAAGGTACATGATTTACTGGCTGACATTGACAAACGAAGGTTACCAGGACTATACCGATTCACTGGCAAATATCGAAAAAGAGAAGCTTTCACTCGAAAAACGCACCATCGACTATGTAGCCACAGGAGAGCAACAGCCCGAAACAGACCATGCCATGCAATCAGAACGTTCAAATACAGGTAACAATATGGATGAATTTTTTAGAGAATCACGCGGCGATGGATATTTTAGTTACGATTTGGCTACAAATACGGAAATCAACCTTAGTTTATTGATTCGCTATTGGGGTGCAGAATGGGGTAGTCGAAAGTTTGATATCTATATTGACGATAAAAAGTTAATAACTGAAGACAATACAGGCAGGTGGAACCAAAGCAGGTTTCAGGAGATTAAATATAATATACCAGATTCCATACTTGAAGCCAAGGAACACATCCGGGTAAAATTTCAGGCACTTCCCAGAAATACAGCCGGGGCTGTTTATTACATCCGCCTGGTCAGAAATGAAAAATGAATTTTGAATAAACACCATGAATAAAAAATCAAGCAACCATAAAATTAGATTTTCCCGGGTAATTGTACTTTGTGGGTTTTGTTTTTTAGCAACTACTTCGGTTGCGCAAACAGCCAGGGATGGCAAGAAAATCAGCTCTGATTTATTTGGATTGTTTTTCGAAGATATCAACTATGCTGCCGATGGAGGGCTGTATGCCGAAATGGTACAAAACCGGTCATTTGAATACAGCCCTCAGGATCATGGAGGATGGAATTCTTATTCTTACTGGGAATACATTTCTCCTGGCTTTTCTTATGGAAGATTGAGTGTTGAAACCAATGACCCTATACATCTAAACAATCCACATTACATGGTTTTTGAAGTGGAGAATGTTGGAAACGTCCGTTTCACAGGGATTGCAGGTGTTGGATTTAAAAATCCCGGATTCGACGGAATGGTTGTAAAGGCGAACGATAATTACAACTTCTCAATGTTCGTGCGTCACCTAAACAATGAATCCATTTCATTCCATATAAGTTTACAAAATCCGAATGGCGATATTCTTGCTGAATCAAATATTTCGTCTACGTCAAATGACTGGAAAAAATACAAAGCAAGCCTGATACCATCAGAAAGCTGCGACTCTGCAAGTCTGGTGGTTTTGGCAACAACCAAAGGAAAATTTGCCCTAGATGTTGTTTCCCTTTTTCCTGAGAAAACCTTTAAAAACCGTCCGAATGGGTTACGTGCAGACCTGGCACAGGTATTGGCTGATATGAAACCAAATTTTATTCGTTTCCCCGGGGGCTGCCTTGTTCATGGCGACGGTTTGGGAAATATGTATCGCTGGAAAAATACCATTGGCCCGATCGAACAACGCAAAGGTCAGCGCAATATCTGGAACTATCATCAAACAGGCGGGTTGGGTTATTTCGAATATTTCCAGTTTTGCGAGGATATCGGAGCTATACCTGTACCTGTATTACCAGCTGCAGTAAGCTGCCAAAACTCGGGGGGAACCTGGCGTGTTGGAGGAACCGGGCAAAAAGCATTGCCCATGGAAGAAATGCAGGAATACATTCAGGAAGTACTCGATTTAATTGAATGGGCAAACGGACCGGCAACATCAACCTGGGGAGCAAAACGTGCTGCTGCAGGTCATCCCGAATCGTTTAAGCTTGAATACGTGGGGATCGGCAACGAAGATAAAATGACGCCTGAATTTCAGGAACGGTTCAAAATAATTTACGAGACAGTAAAAACTGAACATCCTGAAATAACCATGATTGGAACTGTTGGACCGTTTCACAGTGGAGAGGACTTCGAAAAAGGCTGGGAATTGGCAAATGATCTGAATATACCGGTAATTGATGAACATTACTATACCGACCCCGATTGGTTTATAGCGAATCAGCATCGTTATGATTCGTATGACAGAACTAAATCAAAGGTTTATCTCGGAGAATATGCTTCCTGGGGAAATAAACTGCGCAATGCAATTGCCGAAGCTTACTATATGACAGGACTTGAACGCAACGGCGATATTGTCCAAATGGCATCCTACGCTCCTTTGTTGGCAAAAAAGGGATTCACACAATGGACAACCGATTTAATCTTTTTTGACAACGTAAGCATCTGCCTGACTCCCAATTATTATGTCCAGCTTATGTTTTCAGCTAATCAGGGTGATTACTATTTCGACAATGTAATATCAAAAAATGAAAAAGATACAACGCTTGCAGCCTCCTGTGTTATGGACAGCAAAACTAATGATATTATTCTGAAAATGGTGAATTTCAGTGATAAACCTAAAATTATGAAAGTCAACCTTTCAAATTTTAAAAACATTGTTCCGGAGGCTAAATTAACAGTACTTACAGGTGACGCTGATGCAGAAAATACTTTCAAAAATCCGAATAATATTATTCCTGAGAAGCGGGATTTTAAGGCAAGCAGAAAATTTGAATACAACACACCAGTTATGTCATTGACAGTAATAAGGATCAAATCCAAATAATACATTTTAAAAATGAAAAGTTTAAAAATGTTTACAAAAAATTTGAAGATTGTTCTGATTTTAATAATTGGATATTTACTTATCAATAATAGTGCATTTGCGCAGGATCCGAATTTCCATATTTACCTGTGTTTTGGTCAGTCGAATATGGGAGGTGCAGCAAGGGCTGAAGCTCAGGATTCTGTTGTAAATTCACGCTTTCAGGTTATAATGGGCATGGATTGCCCTGATATAAACAGGGAAATGGGGAAGTGGTACAAAGCGGTTCCACCATTGTGTGATTGCCGTTCAGGAATTTCACCAGCCGATTATTTTGGACGTACTCTGGTTGAAAACTTACCTGAAAACATCAAAGTAGGTATAATTAATGTTGCCGTTGGAGGATGTAAAATTGAATTATTTAATAAAGAAAATTACCAATCGTATGTTGATTCAGCACCAGGGAGAATCGAACCCCAACGATACATTATGGACAAAAAAAGTAAAAGACATTTATGACAACCTCATGTATGATTTAAACCTTAATCCTGAGAATGTGCCTTTGCTTGCCGGCGAACTGTTAAGCGCTGAATTTGAAGGTAAATGTGCCGGGTTCAATCAATTTATTGCTCAATTGCCCGATGTGATTCCAAATGCACATATAATTTCATCAGAGGGTTTTCCGGGAAAACGTGATGGTTTACATTTTACTACAGAAGGATATCGGAAATTAGGGAAACGTTACGGTGCTAAAATGCTTTCACTGTTGGGTTACGAAAA
The DNA here is from genome assembly GCA_013203525.1 of Mariniphaga sp. GTDB lineage: Bacteria > Bacteroidota > Bacteroidia > Bacteroidales > Prolixibacteraceae > JABMQB01. The sequence continues at coordinate 13,317 of JABMQB010000363.1, read as the reverse complement.
TATTAGGATAAAATAAATTGTAAAAGAAAAATTATAAATAAGATAAACCATAAAAATTATGAAAAACCTGATTCTTACATTATTTGCGATTGTTTTTTGCGGAATTGCCTCAGCCCAGTTTGGTAGGCAACAGCAAATTGAACCCCTTCCCGAAGGTTTTAAACCTGCTTCCACAAACACATTTTTATCTTCATATCCGGCAGTTAATGCTGAAACCCGCGAAGCCCTGTTCAGAGTTGTAGCTCCTACTGCTCAAAACGTTCAGGTTGATATTGGCGGTAAAAAATACGACATGGCCAAAGATGAAAACGGTGTGTGGACAGGCAAATGCGGACCCCAAGTAGTCGGATTCTACTATTACGCTATCCTGATTGATGGAGTTGCAGTTATGGACAGAAATACCGAATCTTTTTTTGGCAGCAATTGGGAATCATCAGGAATTGAAATTCCAGAAGGACCCGAAGGTGATTATTACCGTTTCAATAAAAACATACCTCACGGGCAAATTCGATCCATTCATTACTGGTCTGATATAAATGGACTGGAGCGCCATATCAATGTTTATGTTCCTGCCGAGTATGAAAAAAATCCAACAAAAAAATACCCGGTACTTTATCTTATTCATGGCTGGGGTGAAGATGAAAACGGATGGTCTGTCCAGGGTCACATGGCTAACATTATGGATGGTTTAATTGAAGCAGGAAAAGCAGAACCTATGATTGTTGTAATGCCTAGCGGCGATATCAAAACCAATTCCGATGTACGTGAAGCTTCCGGTAATATTACCGATATTTATGTAAAAGACCTTATTCCTTACATCGACAAAACTTTCCGTACAAAAACCGACAGGCAGAATCGTGCCATGGCTGGTTTATCAAGAGGAGGAATGCAAACCACAATGACCGTATTTACCAATATGGATATGTTTGTATGGATGGGTACCTTCAGCGGTTTTTTTGTGCGTGGCAACGATGGGGTTGAAAATACTTTTAATGGTGTATTCAAAGACCCTGTTGCCTTTGATGAGAAAATAAACCTGCTGTTCATCAGCACCGGTACAGAAGAACGCAGCCCTAAAGAACAGGTTGAAGCCCTCAAAAAGCACGGAATTAAAAACATAGTTTATCACGAATCTCATGGAACGGCCCACGAATGGCTAACCTGGCGCAGGGCGCTTAATGATTTTGTACCCTTACTTTTTAAATAACTTGCCAATATAAATTCACCATAATAAAAACAAATTCCTTTGAATTTCCACATTTTACACAAAATACAATTCTCTGCATTAAATGTAATAAACCATTAAAAACATAAACTTATGAAAAGCTTAAAAAACTTCGTTTACTGCTTGATTATCGTTTGCATGTTTACAGGTAAATTATCGGCCCAGGTGCCTGCAATAATCAAAATCGACCTCGATCGAAAAATTGATACAGTTGATCCAAACATTTATGGTGCTTTTGTAGAACCTATCCGGACTGTGGTTTATGGGAGTATTTATGATCCTGAATCCCCGTTTGCCGATGAAAACGGATTCCGCCAGGATTTTATTGATCTGCTTAAGGAATTGAATATTCCGAGTGTCAGGTGGCCGGGTGGTAATTTTGTATCGGGATATAATTGGGAAGATGGTATTGGTCCAAAAGATCAGCGCCCTGCAAAAAGGGATCTGGCATGGAACCAAATTGAAACCAACCAGATGGGAACCGATGAATATGTCAAATTCTGTAGCCTCATTGGTGCCGATAATTTTTTATGTATAAATGGCGGAACAGGAACACTCGATGATGCCAGAAACTGGGTGGAATATTGCAACGGTGAAAAAGGCACCTACTATGCTGACCTAAGGATAAAATATGGTAATGAAAAACCATTCAATTTGAAATATGTTGGTTTGGGCAACGAAATAGATGGCCCCTGGCAACTGGGGCAAAAAAGTGCTGAAGATTATTGCAAATTTGCTTTGGAGGCCGGAAAACTTATTGGCTTATTAGATAAAGATATTAAGCTTGTTGCTTCCGGTGCCTCACTATACAGACCCGACAATGCGTGGGTGGATTGGAACGATTATGTATTAGACCAAATGGTGGGTCAAATCGACTACATCTCAGTACATCGTTATGCTACCGAGGCATTACCCGGAGGACGCAGGAATAACGTTTTTTCCGACCGTATGTCATTAGGACTTGATATCGATCAGAAAATCGAAACTACACAGGCTCTTATTAAAAAAGCAATGGTAAAATCGGGCTCCGATCGACCCATTTATATTTCCTTCGATGAATATTCAGGAGGATTTGGAGGCCTTTCCAGTTCTTTATTACTGGCTCAACACCTGAATTCGTTTTTGCGGCATGCCGATGTAGTAAAAATGGCCAACATTACAATGATCACCAGCCTGGTGGGAAATTCTCCGGAAGGCGATTTCAAGAATTCTATTTTCCATACATTTTCACTCTTTTCAAACAATGCCCTTGGAACGGCATTAGATGTAAAAACCATTTGCGAAGAATATGACAACGAGATCTTTAATAATATCCCATATCTTGATGTAACAGCTGTGTTAAACGAATCGGCAAAAAAAGTAATCATAAATGTTGTAAACAGGCACGAAACGGAGGGAATTGAAACAAACATCGACCTTCAAACCGGCGATTATACCGGTAAAGCAACAATTAATCTGATTAACGCCGAAAATATTGATGCAAGAAATACAAGAATGGAACAACCTATAAAAATTCAATCGGAACAAGTAAGCTTTAATGGGAGTTCAATTAAACACACCTTCCCTGCCCACTCGTTTACACAAATTGAGGTACCAATTAATTAATGTAAAATGAAATTTAATAATCAATCAGTAAATGAAAAGTACATTCTGGTTCGATTCGGATACTACAAAACCAGAGACGCTATTTGATGTTTCATTCGACTATTTCCGAATAGAAAACGCCGGTTTAAATTAGAAAAATCATAAATCTGAAATTATGAGAAATAAATCATTTTTTATACAAGCCTTTGCAGCTTTGTTTATCCTGATAACAATGTCTGCAAAGGGACAACAGGCAAATGTCAACCTCGATTATAATCCACAAAAGGACACAGAAGGGCTTATTCCTTTCAGTGCTCCCTTGAATTCTCCGGAAGTTCACGACGACCATACAGTTACTTTTCGCCTCAAAGCACCTGAAGCAAAAGAAGTAAAACTCACAGGAGCTCTTCGTACAGCATTAGGGAAAGGAAGGGAACAGATCCCATTCAACAAAGGCGATGACGGAATCTGGATATTAACAGTAGGTCCACTTGAACCGGATATGTATGCTTATCATTTTAATGTTGATGGAATGCAAATATGCGACCCGAGCAATACGGTGGCTGCTTTTACTGCCATGCCGCCATACAGCCAATTGGTTGTACATGGCGATAGCCCGGCATACTACGATGCACGTAATGTTCCGCATGGAAATGTAACAAGGCACATTTATCATTCCAATGTTACAAAAGGTGAACGTGAGCTTTATGTTTATACTCCGCCAGGGTATGATCCCGATAAAAAGTATCCCGTTCTTTATCTGGTTGGAGGTAGCGGCGAATTACCCTCAAACTGGATATATGATGGACGTGCAAACCTGATATTGGACAATCTGCTTGCTGAAGGCAAAGCCGTTCCCATGCTGATTGCTATTCCAAATAACCAGGTAATTCACCGAAATCATCCCAAACATGTTGAACTGACATTCGATATTTTTGAGAAAGAGTTGAGAAACCATGTTATTCCACTGGTTGATAAAAGTTACAGCACAATTGAAAGTTCCAAAGGACGTGCAATATCCGGCTTATCAATGGGAGGACGCCATACTATGTTTATCGGATTCAGGTCACTTGACCTGTTTGCATCATTTGGTGTGCTTAGTGCCGGCGATACAAATGCTGAAACGTCTATTGCCTATTTCCTGAACGATCCTAAAGTTAATGATAAAGTGGAATACCTTTTTATAGGCCAGGGCGCAGAAGAAGCCAATGGCTTTATGGGTGCGCGCTGCGTCGCTTTGCACGAAGCACTTAACAATCATAACATCAAACATGAATATTATGTTGGAGGACTTGGAGGACATGATTGGTCTACCTGGCGCCACCTGCTTTATTACCGGTTTTTACCCAACTTATGGAGAAACAAATAATACAAAGAATCATGAAGATTAAAATAAATGTCATTGCTGTAATCCTGGTTTTGGCAGGATCAATACTAATGAATACTGCAGAAGCACAGGAAGCAGCTTCAAGAATAGTAGAAGATGGTGGCACCGGAAAATTCAGCGCAATCATGCTTTCCGAAACTTCGCTACCAACACATACCGTTTTCAGGCCTAATGACTTGAGTGTTTTTGATAAGAATAACAAATTGCCAATAATTGCATGGGGTAATGGCGCCTGTGCCAATTCACCCTGGGAACACATAAACTTTTTAAACGAAGTTGCATCTTTTGGTTTCCTGGTTATTGCCATTGGACCGATGCCACAGGAAGGAGAAAGAGGCAGAGGCAGGTCAGAATCTTCTCAATTAAACGATGCGATTGACTGGGCAATTGCTCAAAACAATGATAAAAAAAGTCCGCTCTTTAATAAGATCGATATAAAAAATATTGCTGTAAGCGGTATGTCATGTGGCGGCTTACAAACATTAGAAATTGCACCCGATCCACGAGTTACAACAGCGGTAGTTTGTAACAGCGGCATTTTACCTGATACAGGAGGCGGAATGCCCGGTATGCCAAGCCTGAAAAAGGATCACCTTAAAAAGCTACATACGCCAACATTATATATTCTTGGCGGAGAATCAGATATTGCGTATAACAATGGAATGGATGATTATAAGCGCATTGACCATGTACCCGTATTTGTAGCAAATATGGATGTTGGCCATGGAGGAACATACCGCCAACCTCACGGTGGTGAGTTCGCGAAAGTGGCAACTGCCTGGTACCTCTGGCTGCTAAAAGGCGATAAGAAAGCATCAAAAATGTTCATTGGAAATGATTGTGGATTGTGCAATGATCCCAATTGGAAATTTGAATCAAAAAACCTGTAAATCAACTGATATATTCAAATTGAGCATATAGCTTATGTGTTTTCTGCATGTAATTATTATCTGAAATGAAAATTAGAAACCATACCGGTATTACTTGAGTAAATTTATCTTGAATTTTTATGTCGGATAGTTTTTCCAACAAGTGAAGGGGAATTAGTTTTGAATTTAAGGACTAGATTAATTCTGATTTAATATAATTGAATATAAAAATAAGCTATTATCTTGTAAACTATAAATTACACATAATGAAGTATAAAATTATTTTTCTGGCGATTCTGGGATTTATAGTCCTTTTCAGCTGCACAAATAAAATATCTGGTCCGGCACAAAATCCAATCATTCATGCCGATGTTCCTGATTTATCTATGATTCGTGTTGGCGACAACTATTATATGAGCAGCACAACCATGCATATGGCTCCCGGAGTTCCAATCATGAAATCAAACGATCTGGTTAATTGGAAAATAATTAATTATGCCTACGATACCCTTGCCAACATTGATGCATTAAACCTTATTAATGGAAAAACTTCGTATGGAAGGGGTTCCTGGGCCAGTTGCATACGATATCACAACAGTAAATATTATGTGTCAACATTTTCCAGTACAACCGGGAAAACTTACATTTTTTCTACCGAAGATATCGAAAAGGGACCATGGGAAAGAATTACCTTCAGGCCAAGTCTGCACGACAATAATTTGTTTTTTGATGATAACGGTAAAATTTACATGATATGGGGAAATGGCAGGCTAATGATAACAGAATTAAAGGAGGACCTTTCGGGATTACAGGAAGGAACAGAACGTGTATTGATTGAAAATGCAAGTGCTCCGGCAGGTAACAGAATCATGCTTAGTGCTGAAGGTTCCCAATTATTTAAAGTTAATGGCAAATATTACCTTTTCGATATTACCTGGCCAAGAGGTGGGATGCGAACGGTTATAATCCACCGGGCCGATAATATAAATGGTCCCTGGGAAGGTCGGGTTGCTCTACAGGATAAAGGTGTAGCACAGGGAGGGCTTATTGACACTCCCGAAGGAAACTGGTTTGCCTACCTTTTCCGCGATTATGGTTCCGTTGGTCGCATTCCTTATCTGGTACCGGTAAAATGGGAAGACGATTGGCCTGTACTGGGAATCGCTGGGAAGGTGCCTGATATACTCGAAGGCCTGCCTGCAAGCAAAGGGTTAATTCCGGACATTGTAGCTTCCGATGAATTTGACAGAAAAAAAGGAGATCCGGTATTGCCGCTTGTCTGGCAGTGGAACCATAATCCGGATAATAACCTTTGGTCGGTTTCTGAACGCAAAGGATTTTTACGGCTTAAAACCGGACGCATCGACTCATTATTTGCAAAATCGAGAAACACCTTAACACAGCGTACTTTTGGCCCGGAATGTTCCGGTTCTACGTTAATAGATGTATCAAACCTGGAAGATGACGATTTTGCCGGATTATGCGTCTTACAAAGAAAATTTGGACAGGTGGGTGTAAAAATCCAGGATGGTGAAAAGTACATTTTTATGGTTAGCAATAAAACTGACACACCAACTGAATTAGAAAGTGTACTTCTTTCACAGAATAATATTTATTTAAAGATTGAGTGTGATTTCAGAGACAGGGTTGATGTAGCTAATTTCTTCTATAGCCTCGACGGTAAAACATGGAATGCGCTTGGCGGCCCCCTCGAAATGGAGTACACTTTAATGGAACACTTTATGGGATATCGTTTTGGCTTGTTCAATTACGCAACAAAAAATCCGGGTGGATTTGCAGATTTCGACTGGTTCAGAATAACTGACAGTATATCAGTAGAAATAACAGGCAAACTTGACATATAACTACAGATCATATATTTACAATACAATAATAACCTGAAAAAATATTATAAACCAACTAAAAAAATTATTAATGAAAAACAAAACAATTTTAATTCAAGGTAAAGCCCAAATATTGAAATTGGTATTTATATGGTGTTTTATCCTCTTTACCGGTTTTTCTTTTGGTCAGAATCCGATTATTCGCGATCAGTTTACGGCTGATCCTTCAGCCAGGGTTATTAACGGAAAAGTGTTTGTCTTTCCTTCACACGATATAATAGCTCCCGAAGGAAAAAACCTGAGGCCAAACTGGTTCTGCATGGAAGATTACCATGTTTTTTCTTCTGAAAACCTTACCGATTGGATCGATCATGGAATAATTGTGAGTCAGTATGATGCCCCTTGGATTGATTCTAGTTCTTACAGTATGTGGGCACCGGATTGTATTGAACGAAACGGGAAATATTATTTTTATTATCCGGCCCGATCAAATGAAGGTAACAGAAGAGGTTCCCGGATTGGAGTTGCTGTTGCTGAAAACCCTGAAGGTCCTTATAATCCTCAACCCAAACCTATTGAAAATGTAATTGGTATCGATCCCGCCATGTTTATCGACCACGATGGACAAGCCTATTTATACTGGTCGTTGGGGAATTTATTTGTGGCCAAACTGAAAGACAATATGCTCGAACTTGATTCAGAGGTTAAAATTATTGAAGAAATGCCGAAAGAAGGATTAAAAGAAGGTCCTTACCTTTTTGAAAGAAATGGTATCTATTACATGACTTATCCTCATGTTGAAAATGGAACTGAGAGGCTGGAATATGCAATAGGTGATAATCCTATGGGACCTTTCAAATTTGCCGGGGTTATTATGGATGAATCGCCAACCGGATGCTGGACTAACCATCAATCAATAATTGAATACAAAAATCAATGGTATCTTTTTTATCACCATAACGATTATTCGCCCAAATTTGATAAAAACCGATCAATCAGAGTTGATAGCTTATTTTTTAATACGGATGGTACTATTCAGAAAGTTAGCCCTACCCTGCGTGGTGTTGGTGTAGCAGATGCAAAACAAAAAATTCAGATCGACCGATACAGTCATTTAAGCGAAACCGGAGCTTCAATTGCTTTCCATGATACGCTTGATACATTCAAAGGCTGGAAAACAATCCTTGAAAACAAGGATTCATGGATACAATATAACACGGTTGATTTTGGCAAGAAAAAACTCAAAAAAGTTCAGGTTAAAGCTACTTCTGAAGTTGGAAGCACATTAGAAATTCGCCTTGATAAAGTAAACGGGTCCGTTATTTCTGAAATTGAAATACCGGCTGGCTCAGACTGGGAAATTGTTAAAGCTGGCACAATAAAAATGAAAAAAGGGATTCACAATATCGTGGTTATTCTAAAAGGCAATGCGGCGGAGATAGACTGGGTTCGTTTTGAAAAGTAAAATAATATTAAACAGATAACAATCAATTAGAAAGTACCTAGAAACGTAACTCTTTTTACCATATAATTTTAAAACTTATTAATAAAAACCGATAAAGAGATAATCACATGAAGTACAAAATTCAAGTCTTTCTATTAGCAATACTTATGACTGGAGGAATATTTTCAGTACAGTCACAATCAGAAGTTGTTGAGGATTTCAAGCCCTCTTCTGTTAATCAACCCGGGAAGCAATATCCGCAGGTAAATTCCGAGGGCAGGGTGCGTGTTCAAATTTCTGCACCTGAAGCCAAGCTGGTACAACTCGATATCAGCGCTGTAAAATACGATTTAATCAAAAATGAAGATGGCGTTTGGATTGGCGAATCAGAGCCACAAGACGAAGGTTTTCACTATTACCAACTTTGGATTGACGGGGCTGCAGTACCCGATCCCGGCAGCTTGTACTTCTATGGAGCCAGCCGTTGGGGAAGTGGTATTGAAATTCCGGCTAAAGACCAGGATTTTTATGCACTTAAGAATGTACCACACGGCCAGGTAAATGAGCATATCTATTATTCCGAAAACAGTAAAAGCATGCGACGTTGTTTTGTATATACTCCACCCGGATACAATAAAAATAAAAATAAACGTTATCCTGTCCTCTATCTGCAACACGGCGGTGGCGAAGACGAAACTGGCTGGTCTAGTCAGGGCAGGGCAAATCTTATTATGGATAACCTGATTGCCGAGGGCAAAGCCGTACCTTTTATCATTGTGATGGATAATGGTACCTGGCGTATGCCGGAAGGGGCTCGGAGAACCCCTCGAGGAGAACGACCTGCTGGTCAGTGGCCCCCGGAAGGTTGGGCTGACGGATTTAAGAATACACTAATTAAAGACATAATCCCATTGATTGATGCCAACTATCGTACTTTGTCGGATCAACAACACCGTGCAATGGCAGGGCTTTCTATGGGAGGCATGCAAACTAGGGCTATTACCCTGGCTAGTCCCGATATATTCTCTCATGTTGGAATGTTTAGCGGCGGAAGTATAAGTCCTGAAGATGTTGAAAATGCATCTGGTTTTAAAGAAAAAGTTAAACTTCTTTTTATCAGCTATGGTAGCCGCGAGCTCGAAAACCGCAGAGCTGGTTTTGGTGGCGATCCCAAAGAAAATACAGAAAAGCTAAAAGAAGCCGGGATGAATACTCATTTCTATATCTCTCCGCAAACTGCTCACGAATGGCAGAGTTGGCGACGAAGCCTTTATCAATTTGCACCATTATTATTCAAAAATTAAAACAAAGATATTATGCAATAGTATTCGATAGTAATAGTTTTATTACTGTCTTTATCAGGTTCGTTGTGTTTAGCACAGACTGACCAGCAAACGATTATTGAAGATTTCAAACCTTCGACATTAAATCAACCTGGTCAGGAATACCCGCAAGTTAACTCACAAGGTTATGCACGATTCCGGATCGCAGCACCAGAAGCCCAAAGTGTTGTTATAAGCCTTGGACTTGGAGGTACCAGAGGGAGAACTCCCCTTGCAAAAGATGCAGAGGGCAATTGGGTGGGAACTACGGTAGAACCTATGGACGAAGGATTTCATTATTACCATCTTACAGTTGACGGGGAAGTATTTAACGATCCCGGAACCTTAAATTTTTGTGATTCTACCCGTTGGGAAAGCAGAATTGAAATTCCGGCTCACGATCAGGATTTTTATGCACTGAAAAATGTTCTTCACTTGCTGTAACATATTTAAATAGCTCACTCATAAAATGTGGTCAAAAAGTGCAACAATATAATCAAAAAATGTATTGACATTACCTAATAATCAACATAGTTTTGAGTAATATTGCTAAAGAAATATTTAGTCATATATTACAAATTTTCATTATAAAAAACTAATCTAACTAATATGCAAGCTATTCTCGGTATCATCTATCATTCAATTGGCGGTTTTGCCTCCGGAAGTTTTTACATGCCCTTCAATAAGGTAAAAAAGTGGTCGTGGGAAACCTATTGGATTGTTGGAGGCCTTTTTTCATGGTTGATAGTTCCACCTCTGGCCGCATGGATTACTGTGCCGGGATTTGCTGAAATTATTTCAGCAACCTCTAATCAAATTATTTATTTCACTTTTATAATGGGATTAATGTGGGGGATTGGAGGCCTTTCTTATGGCCTTGGTGTCCGATACCTCGGGATGTCACTTGGGAATTCAGTAGTGTTGGGTTTTTGTGCTGCATTTGGAGCGATTGTTCCATCCATTTATTATAATATTAATCCAACCGAAGGGAAAATTTCATTTACTGATATGATGGCTACTTCCGGAGGGCAGCTTGTTTTACTGGGTGTGTTTGTATGTTTAGCAGGAATTGCCATTTCAGGCAAGGCAGGAATAATGAAAGAAAAGGAGCTTTCAGTTGAAGAACAAAAGAAAAGCGTTGCGGAATTTAGTTTGGTTAAAGGTTTGATAATTGCTGTGCTTTCAGGAATACTGAGTTCATTTTTCAATTTTGGAATTGAAGCCGGTAAACCAATGGCAAATGCTACTGTTGAAGCAGGTTTTAACCCTCTCTATCAAAACAATGTCACCTTTGTTGTAATCCTTTGGGGAGGCTTAACAACAAACCTTATCTGGACTACTATTCTTAGCTTAAAAAATAAATCTTACACCGATTTTGTAGATAAATCATCGCCAATTGCAAAAAATATTTTGTTTTCAGCTCTGGCTGGTACAACCTGGTTTCTGCAATTCTTTTTCTATGGAATGGGAGAAAGCAAACTGGGCAATGGAGCCAGTTCATGGATCCTTCATATGTCAACCATTATATTAACTGCAAATATGTGGGGTATATACCGAAAAGAATGGAAAGGTGTAGCTCCAAAAACCAAATGGACAATTATTACTGGAATAACTGTTATTATTCTTTCTGTTTTTCTTGTTGGTATAGGTAACTCAATGTAAAAGGAATATGAAAAGATTAGCATTCAGAATGAAATTAAAACCTGGTCAAAAAAGTGAATACATTAAACGCCACAACGAAATTTGGCCTGAAGTAAAACAACTTCTGAAAGAATCGGGTGTAAGCGAATATTCCATCTTTCTGGATGAAAAAGAAAATACCCTTTTTGCTTTTCAAAAAGTAGCCAGAGAAGGAGGTTCCCAGGATTTGGGCAAAACCATAATTATTAAAAAATGGTGGGCATTTATGGCCGATATTATGGAAACAAATCCCGATAATTCTCCTGTGTCAACAAAACTTGAAGAAGTGTTTTATATGGAATAAATCACAAAAATATTACAATGAATAAAATAGAATTGATTAAAAAAGCATACGAAATTGCGAAAGAACAATATGCTGCAATAGGAGTTAATACCGATGCAGCCATTTTAAAAATGAAAGATGTGAACATTTCTCTTCACTGTTGGCAAACCGATGATGTGGCTGGTTTTGAAACTGCCGATGGTGAACTTTCAGGTGGAATTCAGGCAACAGGTAATTACCCGGGTAAATCAACAACCATTGAACAAATGCGGGCAGACCTTGAAAAGGTACTTTCCTTGCTTCCTGGAAAACAACGATTAAACCTTCATGCTATCTACGGCGATTTTAAAGGTGAAAAGGTTGACCGCGATGAAATTGAAGTAAAACATTTTCAAAGCTGGATCGACTGGTGTAATAAACAAGAAATTGGGATGGATTTTAATGCCACTTGTTTTTCACACGACCGCGCTGCCAATGGTTATACCTTATCGAGTAAAAATGAAAAAAACCGAAAATTCTGGGTGGAACATGTAAAACGTTGCCGTGCCATTTCTGCTGAAATTGGAAAACAACTGGAATCACCTTGTGTGCATAATATCTGGATTCCTGATGGATCAAAGGATACACCGGTCGATAGAAACGGTTATCGTGCTTTATTAAAAAAATCGTTGAATGAAACTTTGGAAACCAAGTACCCAAAAGAGCATATGAAGGATGCAGTTGAAAGTAAGTTATTTGGAATTGGCTTGGAATCAATGACCGTTGGTTCTCATGATTTTTATCTAGGATATGCCATTAAAAACGACATCTTAATTTGCCTCGATAACGGACACTTCCATCCTACCGAACAAGTTGGCGACAAAATATCATCGGTGCTTCATTTTATTGATGAAGTATTGCTGCATGTTACCCGCCCTGTTCGTTGGGACTCAGACCATGTAGTAACACTAAATGAAGATGTTCAGCTTATTGCCTCCGAGGTTATGCGAAACAACTTCCTGGACCGTGTAAATATTGGCCTAGACTTTTTTGATGCTTCAATTAACCGTATTGGAGCTTATGTAGTGGGTACACGAGCTGCGCAAAAAGCATTCTTGATTGCAGCATTGGAACCGACAAAAGAATTAATTCAATTGGAAGAGGCTGGTAAATATTTTGAACGATTGGCTATGCTTGAAGAATTAAAAACAAAACCTTTTGGTGCCGTATGGAACTATTATTGTTTACAGGAAGGCGTTCCAGTTGGTGAAGATTATATTGGTAAAATCCAACAATATGAAAATGACGTGTTAAATAAAAGATAAATTAAACATTATAAAATTTACTAATTTTGGACTCATGACAATCATTTAAGATTATCATGAGTTCTTGTTTTAAAGAAATCGTTTCTAACATACAATCAAAAAAATACCTTTTGCTATGAAAAATCTTCTTTTACTTATTATGCTAATTTCGGTCCTCCCATTATTTGCACAGAACAATTCAAGTCCCTTTAGTGGAATGGAAAGGCGAAATCCATTTGCTGCTCCACCTGGACCAAATGAAACGGTAACGTATAATAATCCAATTATTCCTGGATTTTATTCAGATCCGAGCATTTGCAGAGTTGGAGATGACTACTATTTAATAAGCAGCACATTCGAATATTTTCCAGGTGTACCTGTTTTTCACAGTAAAGA
>JABMQB010000362.1 GCA_013203525.1 Mariniphaga sp. | reverse complement strand
TTCTACATCACCCATTGTAACATCAAAATCCAACCCTTCGGTATCAATTTTATGATGCACCATAGCATCAAACATAAATGTATCATTTGGGCAGGTGGAAAATCCTAGCGTCAACTTCATTTAAAAATTTTGGGCAAAAATAATAAAATCAGGCAACTTCTACTTTTATTTCATTAAGGATTTTTAAAACTGATGAACTTAAATTTTCAAGGGCAAGTGGAATATTCCATTTTGATGAGTCACGAGGTTCGATATAATTTGAAATAGCCCTTATCTCGATAAATGAAACACCCAGCCATTTGCATACATAAAAAACAGCTGCTCCTTCCATACTTTCAACATGGGCATTGAATTTTACAAATAACTCATTAATACTCGATTCCCTGCCATTGCTTTTATTGGTAGTTATTCCTCTGGCCAAAAACAATGAACCATTTAATTCATTATTTGAATTTTTTATTATCCCATTTTCAAAGGGAAATTCATCTGATGCAATAAAGCCTGAATCAAAAAGGGTAAGAAAATTATCTTTGTCTTCAATTCCTAAATCGGCAAACTCTTCGCTAATAACATTGACTACCTGGCCTATTTTAATATCCTTAGTAAAACTCCCGGCAATACCCATATTAATTATCAGCGTATATTTTTCGCTTAACAAGGTATTTGTAAGATGGAAAGTTGTGAATGTAGTACCAATTCCGGTAATAAGAATATTGATTTCGGCATTTTTGTGTTTGTATTTTTTAAGGTTATTCCTATATTCTTCAATAAATTCTAACTCATCTGCCAACAACCGCACTTCCATCCATGTGGCAGCAACTATCAAAATCTTCATCCCACAATATTTAATATTTAAAAAATCAATCTACCCTTTCATACTGTTTTTATGAAAAAAGGTTAATCTTTGTGTAAGAAAAATAATTAACAAATATGGAAATCTCATTAAACAATAGCAAGGGAGCTTATCAAAAAATTGAAAAATTTGATAAAGAAAAAATAAAAAGGCTGGAGGAACACTATAAAGAAATATTAAAAATTCTTGTTACTGATCCAAAACGCGAAGGGCTTGAGAAAACTCCACACAGAATGGCAAAGTCGCTTCAGTTCCTGCTTCAAGGATATGAAACTGACCCTGTAAAAATTCTTAAATCAGCAATGTTTAAAGAAAATTACAGGCAAATGGTGATAGTTAAAGATATTGAGATTTACTCCATGTGCGAACATCATATGTTACCATTTTTTGGGAAAGCCCATGTTGCATATATCCCTAATAATTATATAACCGGGTTGAGCAAAATAGCCCGGATTGTTGATGTATTTGCACGCCGGCTGCAGGTTCAGGAAAGGCTTACATCGCAAATTAAAGAATGTATCCATGAAACATTAAAACCGCTTGGTGTTGCTGTGGTAATTGAAGCACAACACCTTTGTATGCAGATGCGCGGAGTACAGAAACAACATTCTATTACTACCACGTCGGATTTTACCGGGGCATTTGAAAAAATTGCGACCCGTGAAGAATTTATCAGGCTTATTGGAAGTAAACTTTCCTAAAATACATACTCATCGCCCAGATAAAGCTGAACAAAATTCTCACCCCAATCTTTTTGAAAAATAGAAATTGCCTTTTCACCTGTGCAATGAGAAGCTCCGGCTTTTTCAATACCTATTTCTTTTAAGGTTGCAGAAATCTCCTCAACATTTGAATCACTTGTTGCTATTAAATGAAAACCACCCGTAACCAGTTCCGGTGTTTTACCTTGAAAATAATCTGCAATTTCTTTACACATGCCTGAAATTCCCGGATGTGCACAACCTGTAATAATAATATACTTTTCACCTTTTTCTATAACAAGAGCATGTTCCTTAATCCTGTTTGCCGGGTTTTCCATTACTCTTGTAATCCAAATTCTGTCACCTATTTTTTTAAAATCCTTTTCAACCTGAAAATCCAGAGAATTCATTTGCTTAAGCAATTCATCATCAATCATTTCAGGTAAGTAAACCTTTGTATTTGGTTTTAATTCTTCTGAAATTGCCGATAATCCTCCAATATGGTCATAATGGTTATGTGAAATAATTACCTTGTTGATTTTACCCGGATCGAGGTTCAGTTTTTCAAGATTTGATTTGAATATATCTCCCTTTGTTCCTGAATCAAAAAGGTATATTTCTCCATCCAATTCAATCCATGCTGCATATCCCCAATCGGATTCAAGATCGGTTTCAGCCGACATATTATTATATACAATTATAAATTTATCTTCTTGGCAGAAACTGTTTTTTACGCTTCCCAGAACCAGGATTAAAAAAATGCTTAGAATAAAAGTTAATTGTTTCATGGCTGATTTTTTAAAATTCTATACAAACCGGTGTTGGAATTTTGAGTTCCTTATAAATATAAACGGGAATTCCGGATTCCCAATTGATTTTAAATACTTTAATATCATTGCTATTACCTGTATATAATCCTTCACTTTTACAATAATTTCCAAGAACAGTATTTGGAAATGGCTGATATAAACT
>JABMQB010000036.1 GCA_013203525.1 Mariniphaga sp. | reverse complement strand
TATTTACTCCGGTTGAAAGTATGCCCGACTGGGCTCAAACTGTAGACCGGGCTAATCCAATTTATTATTTTATGCGGATTATGCGAATGATAATTCTTAAAGGTTCAGGTTTTTTTGATTTACTGGAAGAATTTATTTCATTGGTAATTTTAGGAATTACATTTCTTAGCCTTGCTATTTGGAGGTATAGAAAAACAACTTAGTAAATGAGTGTATCGTTAGTTTCAAGATTATTGCCAACTGAATATCGAACATTGCAACCACCTATTTTAAATCGAAAAATACTTCTACAACTTAACAACCTTAGCTTCATTCATATTAAATGCTTTATATTCAATAAGAATTCTACCGGGTAAATTATTTGAATCAACTTCGACCTTAACAGTTTTTTTCTCATCAGGCAAAAGTGAAATATAATTATCAGTCCAAAAAGAAGGAAGAATCTCCAATCCCGATACCTCATCAACTAGTTTCAATTCTGTCATTAAGGCAATATTATTACCTTCATTTGAAACAATAACCATGTAGCTTGTTTTGTTTCCTGAATTACTTTTTTCAGCAGATACCTTAATTTCAGTCTCTGCCATAGTATTGAAGCTTTTAAAATTATTTTCGGTACTGAGCCAATAAAAATTATCGGACAAAATATCACCCTTTGAGTTTTTCATTTCCAGTTTAAGATAACAAACTTTTTCAGTAACCGGAACCACTTCGTTTAACTCAATTACTGAATTTTCATCCAGGCTAAACGTTTCAGAACTTCTCCACAATGGTAACAACGCTTCGCTATATAAGATGGCATTAACCGTTGCATCAGGAAACTCTTTCGATGAAGCATTTACGGCCTCTATCTTTTTGGATTTTCTATTAAACTGCACGTACTGCGGAGCAGCCGCTTTACGTGTACCATAAAATCCGGCATGAGCTTGTTGGTACCAGTCGTACACCTGCCAGGTCATGCTGGGCCAACTCGAATTTGATTTCCATAACAGAATTCCGCTGGAGTTTGCCCAAAGCTGGCTATTGATTGATTCTAAGCTCGCCCTGTAAACATCGTAATTCAGAAACTGGCATTTGTCAAGGTACGCATCAGCACCGGCAAGTGTCGAATCGGTTGGGCCATAGTATTTTCTTATAATATCATCATAAAATGAAAATTTTCGTAAATCACGCCCTCCCCAGTTATTGGCATCGTGATAAGCCCAGACACCATCAATCGGATAACGGCCCGGCATCCATGTTTCACCCAAATCAGGCATGAATTTAACAAGGCTTTCAAAAACAGGAACACCGCTGGGCCCAATTTCGCTGCTAAATCCATTCAACTTTCTATCGGTAAAATAAAGCTCAGGTTCAATGGTATGATACGGACCTCCGCCATGTAAGCCATCGCCGTTTGAAATTCGCAAATAATGTTTCGAGTCGCGTCCATCATGTTCAACAAGTAACTTATTCATAATTAATTCCTCATGCGGATTTGGACCTTCATTTCCGCCACACCACATAATTAATGAAGGATGGTTCCTGTACTTTTTAATAACACCAGTTGTAATTATTTCATATAATGATTCCTTTGGTGTCCATCCCGGGCGGTTACGAAAAGTGCCCCAGTGATCATGTAAAAAATCCTGCCAAAGTAATATTCCATTGCGGTCGGCCGCATCAAAAAACGACTGCGGTGGCATACCTGTTGGACCCCAAACACGAAGCATATTCAGGTTGCTATGTTTCGTTTGAAGAATTTCTTCTTCATATCTTTTTGCTGTCCAATTCAGCATCATATCGATTACCCAGTTTCCACCTTTACAATAAATCTCTTTACCATTTACCTTATACACTCTCTCAAATGCTCCTATATATGTTTCGACTTCCCGAATTCCAAAATCGATACAGGCTTCAGACATATCACCTGAATTTGTTTTAGTTTCAATTTTTAGCATATATAAATTGGGATCGCCGTAACCAATGGGCCACCACAGTTTTGGATTTTTCAAATGAAGTTGTGGCATATTTTTTTTGCTCCATAAAATTTCAAGTGTATCATTTGGTTCAACCGTGTATGATTGTTCCAAATTAATATCAGCTCCATCACTGGAAATTACAGCATTTAGAATTCCTTCTTTAGTAACATTTGAATGATTGACAATATCCAACGAAATTGTTATGTCAGCAAAAACAGTGCTTGGCAAAGGTAAATCGGAAGTAACATATAGATTATCGATCTCTATATCGTCAGTAGCGCTTAAATATACATCTTCTGTAATTCCCATATCCCTGTCGCGGATAGCTGGTTGCCAGTCCCAGCCCATTACATCCCATTTTGTATAATCATGGCTGATAACACCATCGGCCATATTTTCCCCGGGGCTTGCTAAAGGTGTAATCGGGGCATCGGCAGGCTTTCCCGGATGATCGGGAGGATAGATTGCAATTGCAAGGATATTGTTTCCATCTAATTCGGCCATAGAAGTAATTTCGAACCTGAAGTGGCGTTCCATTCCAACAACTTCTGATGAATCGGCTATTTGCTGGCCATTAAGCCACACTTCAGCCCGGTAGTTAATTTCACCCAGGTTGAGCCATATTTTTTTCCCCTTATATCCTTCAGGAATTTTAAACTCTTTTCGATACCAGTATGCATCCTGCCATGGATTTTTTCCTTTGATATGGCTATACTGCATCAAATCGTACTTTTCTGTAAATTCATCATTAATATCAGGAATTTTCATATTGTTGACACCTACATATGGATTAGGATACAATCCATTACGGACCATTACTGATAAAGCAGTTGCCGGGACGCTGGTCGATTTCCATTTTGAAGTATTTACTTTTGATGTTAGTTTTGCCCCATCATTCCCGGCATTTATTGATGATAAGACCTTCCAATCATTGCGAAGTAAAACTGCATTTCCAGGAATCCCAGATAAGGGCTTACCATCAACAACAAATTCACCTGTTGCACTTGTAGTTTTAGTATTACCTTTAAATCCAATAACCTTCCATTCATGTTTCCCATATGACAAGGGAAAGGGAATAAACCAGTTTTCAGAAATATCGGATCCTAATTTTATTCCATCAATCCATACTTCATATTTAGCACCTTCAACCGCTTGCCATGTAAGAACCGGCATATTATCTGTAATAACAGCACCATTGGCAGGCCGGGTTAATATTATATCGGTTGAAAAAGAATTAAAACTATTTGTTACAAATAAAATTAAAATCAGTGATTTGAAAATTTGAAATGCATAATTTTTCATCTAACGAATTTTAGTTGGTTTATTATCAGTTAAAATTTTTTCATATTCTTCATCAAAAATCTAATATGCTTTTAACTGAAAGGTCATAGGCTTTAAAAATAATAAAACTAAAATAAATAATAGATTGTTCGGATTTGTCATTTCGAATCCCGAGGTATGAGGGTGAGAAATATTATTGTAATACAGATTTCTCAGTTGTTCCTCCTTCGAAATGACATAAAAATTGGCTATTAAATTATGATATTAGTACCTTTTTGATTTAGTATTACGTTTTTCCTTAATTTTCACATAAATTAATTTAAACCGTCCCCGGGGGCTTTCACGTTGCTCTATTTCAAATAGTTTGGTAGAGTGTATTAAAGGAGTTAATTTCTGAAAACCATAATTTCGGGAATCAAAATTTGGTTGTTTTTTCTGTATTAGTCCGCCAACATCGCCTAAAAAAGCCCAACCATCATCATCGGCTAAGTCAGAAATGGAAGAAGAAATCAGTTTAATAACCTTTGGTGTTATCTTATCGAAATTACTTTTTGCAGGTGATTTATTCTCTGTAATTTCCGATTCATTTTCTTCTTCCTGGTTTTTCAGAATTTCGATATAAATAAATTTATCACATGCTACTATAAACGGATTAGGTGTTTTTTTCTCCCCAATCCCAAAAACTTTCATACCGGCTTCACGCAGCCTTGTTGCAAGCCGTGTAAAATCACTGTCGCTTGAAACAAGGCAAAAACCATTCACTTTTTCAGAATACAAAATATCCATGGCATCAATAATCATGGCAGAATCGGTAGCATTTTTACCAGTTGTATATCCATATTGCTGAATAGGTGTAATTGCATTTTCAAGTAAAAGGTTCTTCCATTTTGCCAAGCCGGGTTTGGTCCAATCACCATAAATTCTTTTTATGGTAGGATT
>JABMQB010000361.1 GCA_013203525.1 Mariniphaga sp. | reverse complement strand
ACCATATTGAAAATTACTTTCGATATTCCAATATTTTTATTAATCATTAAGGACAATTGCCTGATTTTGTAAAACCTGCAACTATCGCCTCTTCCTCTGTACAAAAATATTGTTCTCCTTTGCTTGTATCTATTTTTATAAGATTATAACTACTGCAACCTAGAGGAAAATATAATTTACCAGCCCCTCGACTTGAAATATTTCCCTTTATAATGCAATTAGGATCCGATGGCAACTCATTTATTTCTCGCGTTAGCACATGTTCCTGTTCAAATTCATTTAAATAATCACATTCATTACTCCATAATCCTTTCCTTTGTATTAATGCTTGTTCACGCGCTTTAACAAAAGACATATTATAACGCTTATTAGGAGGAAGTGAAAATGTTTGTGCATAGCCATAAAGCAAAAGATGTTCATTCACAAATATATCATTTTCAATCAAATCATTACTAGGCACATAGACATAGCGCAATAAACGACCGAGTCCATCAACACTATCAATATCTTTGTCTAGTCGTACATATTTCCCCTGAACAAGCCTTATAAGCTCATTTTTTGCTTCTTCATAATAACATTCACTACTTTCTGGCGCATCAATACCAATAAGGCGAACTTTCATATCCCCATCTATCTTAATTGTATCTCCATCAATTACCTCATTAACAAAATAAAGATCATTAGACGCAGTACCTTGTTCATGGTCAACATCCACGACATTCATCGCGCCAAATAAACCCAAGACAACAATAAAAAAACCAGCCAAATATTTCCTTACTGATTCATTAGATCCTACTAAAGTTAGTATACTAATTACTGCCCCCAGAACAATGGCAAAACCTAAAAATAATCGCCCAAGTTTTTTAAAGTCCTCTTTTTTCATATAAAATTACCTTAAAAACTCTATATCTATAAATAGTATAACAAATTTTTTAAAAAAAGTATAAAATATAATTTTCATTTAAATCATATAGTATGTCAAAGAAAAAAACAAAAAAATATATTGCAATAATTGGCACTGGCTATTGGGGTAAAAACCTAGTAAGAAACTTTTATCAACTGGGAGTATTAAAAACTATTTGTGATCTTGATAAAAACATATTAAAAAAATTTGAAAAACTTTATCCAGATACAGAAACCACCCAAAATATTAGGAAAATACTTCTTGATAAAAAAATTAAAGGCGTGGTTATTTCCACTCCAGCAATTACTCACTATGAATTAACCAAAAAATGTCTTTTAGCTGGAAAAAACGTTTTGGTAGAAAAACCCCTGACCTTAGATTTAATACAAGCAAAAAAATTAATTAAATTAGCACAAGACAAAAAACGTGTACTAATGGTTGGACACCTTCTTCATTATCATCCAGCTATAATTAGATTAAAACAGTTGGTTAAAAATGGTGTTTTGGGAAAAATACAATATGTTTATTCAAATCGCCTTAATTTTGGCAAACTTAGAACTGAAGAAAATATTCTTTTATCTTTCGCTCCTCATGACATTTCAGTAATACTTAGTCTTTTTGAAAAATTGCCAAAAAAAGTTGCCACTCACGGCATGTCCTGGCTAAAAAAAGGAATAGCTGATACCACTATCAGTTATTTTGAGTTTAACAAAAAACAAGGAGCTCATATTTTTGTAAGCTGGCTTAACCCCTTTAAAGAGCAAAAATTGGTTGTGGTTGGCGACAAAAAAATGGCCGTATTTGATGACCGCGAAAAAAACAAATTAACTACTTATTCTCATAAAATAAAATGGGATTATAATAAAATGCCAACAGCGAAACAAGCTCCCAGTAAAATTATTTCCATCTCTCCGTCAGAGCCCCTACGTGAAGAATGCCAACATTTTCTTAATTGTATAAAAACAAGGAAAAATCCCAGAACTGACGGAAAAGAATCCTTAAATGTACTTAAAACATTAACTGCTTGTCAAAAATCCTTAGATAATAAAGGAAAAACAATTAATTTATAAACATATGAAAAAATTTTGGAATCATAAAACTGCGGAAGTTTCTTCTAAAGCAAAAATTGGGACAGGAACTAAAATTTGGCAAAATTCTCAAATTTTAGCAAATGCTCAAATTGGAAAAAATTGTACTATTGGACACAATTGTTTTATTTCTTCTAAGGCAAAATTAGGAAATAACGTAAAATTAGAATCAAATATTGATATTTGGGATTTAATTATTTTACAAGACTATGTTTTTGTCGGGCCTTCAGCAGTTTTTACAAATGACCCTAATCCGAGAGCTAAATATCCAAAGAAAAAATATCACCAATATGGCAAATGGTTATCCACTCTAATTAAAGAAGGTGCTTCTATTGGAGCTAATGCCACTATTATCTGTGGAACAATAATTGGAAAAAATGCTTTTATTGGGGCTGGTTCAGTAGTTACTAAAAACGTCCCTGATTATGCACTAGTAGTCGGCGTGCCGGCCAAACAAATTGGTTGGATATGCGAATGTGGCAATAAGCTTGAATTTAAAAAAACTAAAACAAAATGTTCTATTTGTAAAAGACAATATCAATCAATTAATAATCAAATAAAAGAAATAAAATAAATGGAATT
>JABMQB010000360.1 GCA_013203525.1 Mariniphaga sp. | reverse complement strand
TATTATTAAGTCTGCTCCTGTTTCTTCCAATGGGAAAATAGTTATTGGTTCAACTAGTGGATTTGTTTATTGCCTCGATTTGTCAGGAAAAAAACTTTGGGAGTTTGAAACCGAAAACTCAATTGAGGCTCCGGCTCTTATTGTTGGAAATTCTGTGTATGTTGGAAATCTTCAGGGGCAGCTTGTTGCACTCGACCTAAATACCGGAAAATTGAGATGGGAATACGAATGTGAGAATCAAATAAGCGGTTCACCGAACTACTGGACAAGTGGTGAAACAACAAGTATTGTTGTTGGTAGTTACGATTTTTATCTTCATTGTATTGATGCTGAAACAGGCAAGGTTCGGTGGAAATATGAATCGGATAATTTTGTTAATGGCGCAGCTGCGTGTTTTGATGGGAAAGCAATTTTTGGGGGTTGTGATGGATTTTTACACATCGTTGATATTGCATCGGGAAAACTGGTAACAAAAATTGATGCGGCAACTTATGTTGCCAATTCAGTAACAGTAGCGGATAACAAAGTGTATTTGGGCGATTATGATGGTAAGTTTTCTGAGGTTGCTATTCAATCAAAGGAAGTTTCATGGTTTTGGGAAGATAAAGATACCCGGTTACCATTTATTGCATCACCTGCATTAAAAGGAAATAGTGTGGTTATTGGAAATAATGATAAACATATTTATTGTTTTAACAGGCAGGATGGTAGTTTAAATTGGAAATATAATACCGGGAAAAAAGTAGATGCTTCTGTTGTAATATCAGGGAATAAAGTGCTTGCAGCCAATACCCGGGGCGACCTTATTATTTTAAACCTTTCGGATGGTAAGGCCGTTTGGACATACGAGCTGGGCAGTGCCATAGTAAATAATCCGGCTGTATTTTCAAAGAAAATTGTTGTTGGAGCTTACGATGGATTTGTGTATTGTTTTGGAGAGTAAATATAAGTCACCCTGAAGCTTGTCGAAGGGTGTAGTTTAAAATAGGATCATGGTTCGACAGGCTCGCCATGACATATTATATCGATAAATATATTATGAATATCATACAAATTATACCAGGATCGGGAGGTTCATTTTATTGCGGAAATTGCCTTCGCGACAGCAAGTATGTTGAAGCACTTCGAAAAGAAGGGCACCAGGTTGTAAAAATACCTATGTACCTTCCGTTGTTTGCCGATGAACATGATATTACTGATATACCTGTTTTTTACGGTGCTGTAAGTATTTACCTGAAACAACTTTATCCCATCTTCAGAAAAGCACCAAAGTGGTTTGATAAATTACTTAATTCAAAGCCAATATTAAAGATGGCCGCATCAATGGCCGGTTCGACTAATGCAAAAGGATTGGCAGAAATGACAGAGTCGATGTTATTAGGTGAAGAAGGCAAACAGCGCGAAGAACTTGAGCGGATGGTAAATTGGATTGCCGAGCATTGTAAACCGGATATTATTCACATTTCAAACGCGTTGTTGCTAGGACTGGCACATCAAATTAAGGAAAAAATAGACGTGCCTGTTTTATGTTCTCTTCAGGATGAAGATGTGTGGGTTGATGCTATGAAGCCAGTCTTTCAGAAACAAATCTGGAAACTTATGCATGAGAAGGCAAAGGATGTGGATGCATTTATTTCAGTAAGTAATTTTTTTACTGATGTAATGAAAAAGAATATGACATTGCCTGATGAAAAAGTGCACTCGATTTACCTTGGTGTTGATTATGAAGATTACACATATATTAATTCATCTGAAAAACCACGCAATATCGGTTATATTTCAAGGATGAACCATGAAAATGGATTTGATATAGTTGTTGATGCTTTTATTGAATTAAAAAAGAAACAGGGATTTGAGGATGTTAATTTAGTAGTTACCGGCGGCTCTACGGGCGATGATGCAAAATATATCAAAGGAATTAAAAAGCTGATTAAAAAGAATAACCTGGAAGAGCAAGTAGATTTTCATGAAGAATTTGAAGATGAAGGGCGGCATGAATTCTTTAAAAAAGTATCGATGATTTCAGTCCCGGTAAGGAATGGAGAAGCATTTGGAATGTATCTTCTTGAGTCAATGGCCTCTGGAGTTCCGGTTGTTCAGCCAGCACTTGGGGCTTTCCCCGAAATTGTGGAGATTTCAAAAGGGGGTGTAATTTATCAGAATAATACTCCAAAAGAACTTGCTGCCGCATTTGAGAACCTTTTAAATAACCCTGATCAGATAAAGAAATTAAGTGAACAGGCTGTAAAGGGTGTAAAAGAAGAATTTGATATACACATTCAGGCTCAGAATATGATTCAATTGTATGAATCTTTATCAGAATTAAAATAAAAATTCAATTTTTGTTTTAATTCAACATTTCTATTTATAATTTCGAAAATCAACAATCAGTTATTAAAAATGCTGTTACAACTCGAAAAAATATCAAAAGGATATGGCGATCCTGAGAGCTCTGCTTTTAGTCCGGTTTTAAATGAATTATCCCTTGAATTGAAAGAAGGGAAAAAGATTGCAATTGTTGGCCCCAGCGGATCGGGTAAAACAACCTTGCTTAATATAGCTGGAGCCCTTGATAAACCTGATTCAGGAAGAATTATATTTAGAGGGAAAGACCTGACTAAATACTCAAATGCCGAAATGGCTGAATTCAGGAATATGGAGTTAGGTTTTGTTTTTCAGATGCATTATTTGCTGCCTCAACTAACCCTGTGGGAAAATGTAATGCTTCCGGTCCTCCCATTTAAAAAGAAAATTCGTGATATAGACAAATCATGGGCTGAACACCTGTTAAACCGAGTTGGTGTCTGGGATCAACGATTTCAAAGGCCATCGGAATTATCTGGTGGTGAATGCCAGCGAACTGCAGTTGTACGTGCATTAATTAATAAACCGCAGTTATTACTTGCCGATGAGCCAACAGGTGCATTGGATGAACAAAATGCAGGAAACCTCGGAGACCTACTGATTTCTTTAAGCAAGGAAGAGAAAGTTGCCATGGTTGTTGTTACACATTCACAAGATTTGGCAGCTCGTATGGACAATTCTTATTATTTACGGAACGGGGTATTAAATTAAAGGAATAAAAAAACAGGTGATAACTTAATACCACCTGTTCTCACTTTTAATTGTTTATTTACTTAACAAAAGAAGCATTGTTCAGATATTCGAAACATCCTTTTACTCCTTCATATTGAGTCATATCCCTTATACCTTCAAGTTCTACATAAAACTCATCAAGCCCGTTTTGGTATGCAACTTCAAATATTTTTGGGAAATTCATCATTCCTGATTCTCCAAGAACCGCACGGTCTTTAATATGTAATACAGGGAATCTACCTGCAAATTTTTTGAAATAATCAACCGGGTCAGCCTGTCCCATCACCGTCCAGTAAACATCCATTTCAAAGAAAACTAAAGCTGGATCTGTGTTGTTAAGCAGGAGGTCATAAATAACTTCGCCACTTGGCCTAAAACGGTTAGTGGGTGGTGGAGCTCCCTCTTCAGTAACTCTTCCAAATTCCATATTATGATTGTGGTATCCCCATTTAATACCGGCAGCTTTGGCGATTTCACCGTTGCTGTTAAATACCTCGCCAACAAATTTAGCTTCATCAGGAGTTGTTATTGTTGGCATACTTGGTTGAACTAGTGTAGTAACACCAAGTTTTACATGATCTTCAACTGTTTGCTTCCAAAATTCGGCAATTTCACCCAAATTCTCTTTTGTATATTGCCTTGTTCGTGGATTTACATGGGAACCTGTAATCTTCAAACCTGCATCTTCAGCCAATTTACGGTATTCGGTAACTTCGTAATTTCCCATTTTCCTGTTACCGTATCCAGCAAGTTCAATAGTATTATAACCTATCTCAGCAATTTTTTTCAATCCATTAGGTACATCTGCATTTAATTCCCTCATTACAGAATAAATCTGTAGTCCTATTGCTTTATTGGGTGCTAGCAAACTTCCGGTTGATTTAGAAGCAAATGCCGGTGACATGGTTC
>JABMQB010000359.1 GCA_013203525.1 Mariniphaga sp. | reverse complement strand
CACGTTCATTGCCAATATGTTGGGGTGTTTTATTATTGGGATTGTATATGCTATTACTGAAAGAGGGAATTTGATGAGCCCTGAATGGAGGATTTTCTTAACCGTTGGATTTTGCGGCGGATTCACAACTTTTTCATCGTTTGCCTATAACAATCTTAATTTACTAAAAGATAATTCTATATTTTATCTTCTTCTGAATGCTGGAGGAAGCCTGTTTCTGGGCATCCTTGCGGTTTATATTGGAATAATATTGGTTCGTACATTTATTTAAAACAATCATTATGAATATTGAAGGCAAGGCCTGTCAAATGAAAATTTTCGTTGGCGAGTCGGATAAATATAACGGGCGTCCGTTATACGAGGAAATTGTTTTTGAAGCAAGAAAAGAAGGATTGGCCGGGGCAACAGTTACAAATGGAATTATGTCATTTGGAGCCAGCCACTCAATCCATACCATGAAAATATTTGCAATTTCAAGCGACCTCCCTGTAATAATTGAAATTATTGATACTGAAGAAAAGATTCACAATTTTGCTAAAATAGTAGATAAGATAATTGATGGAAGTAAAAAAGGTGGGTTGGTAACCTTATCGCCTGTAAATGTACGCAAATATGTTAGAGGTGAAAAATATAATACTTTTGGTTCATTTTAACTCAATATGAATTCTTGTCCTGATTAGGATTTGTAAAACAAGCGTCTCAAACAAATCACTATCTTTGACGCAGGTTACCAAAAACCTAAAAATATTGAATATAATCAGCAACTAAAACGCTGAAAAGTTTAACTATAAAAAAAACTCACAATGTTAATAAACAATGTATTAGGCAGAGAAATTCTTGATTCACGTGGCAATCCAACTGTTGAGGTCGAGATAGAACTTGAAAGTGGCGCTTTTGGCCGAGCAGCAGTTCCATCCGGTGCTTCAACAGGCGAAAATGAAGCCCTCGAATTACGGGACGGTGATAAAGGCCGCTACCTTGGCAAAGGTGTATTAAAAGCAGTTGAAAATATCAACACAGTTATTGCTAAAGAAATTATTGGCATGGATGCCACCAACCAGGTTGCCATCGATAAAAAATTATTGGAACTGGATGGTACAAAAACCAAATCAAATTTGGGTGCCAACGCTATGTTGGGTGTATCCCTAGCGGTTGCCAAAGCAGCAGCAAATTATACTGGATTACCACTTTACCGTTACATTGGTGGAACCAATGCAAAAACACTTCCGGTTCCAATGATGAATATTATTAATGGTGGTTCACACTCCGACGCTCCTATTGCTTTCCAGGAATTTATGATCCGCCCAATTGGTGCAGTTTCATTCCGCGAAGGTTTACGTATGGGTGCCGAGGTTTTCCATAGTTTGAAAAAAGTTCTTAAAGGACGTAATCTAAGTACAGCTGTTGGCGACGAAGGTGGTTTTGCTCCTGAACTTGATGGCACCGAAGATGCATTAAACAGCATCATTGAAGCAATTAAAAACGCAGGTTATAAACCAGGACGTGCCGAAGACGGTGGCGATATTTCAATTGCACTTGACTGTGCCGCATCTGAGTTTTATGTTGATGGCTTATACGATTATACAAAATTTGAAGGCGAAGGCGCTGCAAAACGTACCAGCGACGAACAAGCTGCTTACCTTGCTGAACTTGTTGCAAATTTCCCGATCGACTCGATTGAAGACGGGATGGATGAAGCAGACTGGGATGGTTGGGTAGCTTCAGCAAAAATCCTTGGAGATAAATGCCAGTTGGTTGGCGACGATCTTTTTGTTACAAATGTTGATTATCTGAAAAAAGGCATTGAATTGGGAGCAGCTAATTCAATCCTGATAAAAGTAAACCAAATTGGAACTTTAACAGAAACGTTGGATGCTATTGAAATGGCTCACCGTGCAGGTTATACATCAGTTACATCTCACCGCTCGGGCGAAACCGAAGATTCAACTATTGCCGATATTGCTGTTGCAACAAACAGTGGGCAAATAAAAACCGGTTCGTTAAGCCGCTCCGACCGTATGGCTAAATATAACCAGCTACTTCGTATTGAAGAAGAACTGGGCGATAGCGCAATTTATGGCTACATAAAAGTTTATAAAAAATAAACTTTTATTAATTTATACTGAAAGCCACTTTCTCCCGATAGCTATCGGGATGGAGAGTGGCTTTTTTATTGGAAATATGTCAATAAGTAATCGCCAGGATTTGAACGTGATATTATTACAAAAAACAGGACTCTTTATTATATAAAATCTTCCAATAAGAAATATGGTTTTCGATATATTTAAATTATTAAGTAAATTAGCACAAATTAGCTAAGCCGTTACCAATTAATGTTTTCAGGATCCAATAAATATCTCTTTTTTCTAGTGGTAATAATAGTCTTACTTCCTGCCGCTTTGGTTGCACTTTTTGAACTGAGCAGCCTGCAACGAAATGAAGAAGTAATTGAAAAGGCATATAAAAGGAACAACTCAATGCCATCCTTTTTTCTGTAAATCAATATTCCGATGATGTATTAAGTTCTACAATCCGTGAAATCGATTTTTCATTCAGGGAAAACAATGATTCCCTATTAACTGTTTTATCAAATTATAGTTATAGAAACATTTTTCCTTCTTGAAGAAGGACTAGCGGATAGTATTCAACAATATGAATATTCAAACCAATTACATAAAATAACAAATCAGATTTTAACTGAAAATATTGATTTAATTTCAAGGTTAAAACAGTTTTACGAAGTAGGGTATTTCAGGCTGGAACCATTCACCATAAAAAACACAGGGTTTGTACTTTTTGTTTTTATTATCAATAAAGATAATCAACTGCAACCTGCATCAATTGTTGTTGATGCACTAGCCTTTATGAATAACCGCTTAGATCCACAAATTCAAAAAATTGCAACCGATAAATTTAACATTGTCATACTTGATAATACCAATGAAATAGTTTATGGTTCCGACAGGCAAAATTCGGAAATCAATGTTGAATTAACAAATCCCTTACAAGCTTTAACCGTATTTTCTTTGGGCATTGCCCTGGATGGTGAAACCATCAGTGAATTGGTCAATAAAAGGACAAATACAGATATCTATTTTGTGTGTATTGTAAGTTTCGTATTGCTGATTGCCGGATGGCTAATTATCCGGATTTTTAGCAAACAGATTGAATTGGCTTATTTAAAATCCGATTTTGTTTCATATGTATCGCATGAAATCCGAACTCCTCTTTCACTTATAAATATGTATGCCGAAACCATAGATATGGGGCGTGTTGATTCGGAAGAATTAAAAAAGGATTATATGTTTTCTTTAATAATTGAAATAATCTTCAAATTGTTGATCTATTTTTATCTTTATTCATTGCATATGTCTATAATTATTCATTATATTTTTGTCCACATTTTGCATAAAACTTATGAGCATCGTGAATTTCAGAACCACAAGAATTACATAATTTTCTCACCTGAGATCCACAATAACCACAAAACATATCTCCCTGCGTAATAGGATTATTACAATTTGCACAAACGGCATCTGAATTATTTTCGTTTGAATCTTGCTGGTATTTATTTAATTCATCTTCTGATTCCATTCCATCAGTATCGGTTAAGATCCTAATAGCTTCATCAGGCAAGTTTGCTTTTTTATAACATTCAACAGCTAATTCAATTTCTTCAGATTTCTCATAGTACTTTGCAGATTTTTCAAATTCATCAGATTTTTCAAATAATTCAGCGATATCTTTATCAAAAGCATTAACTTACAATTATGAAAAAAAACCGAAAAAAGTATGATAGGGAGTTCAAACAAAAAGCAACTGAACTTTCAATTCTAACCAAATCTGTAGCAAAAGATGTAGAAGTCAAAAGTGTACTTTATTTAAAATAATATTTTTCCGAATTATCTGACTACGACCAGGTTGCCAAGTATTTTTTTTAAAATATTATCCTGAGGATATCCATGTCCTAAATGTTGTCTGAAACCTTCAGCATATTTGGTGCCAATTTCTCTTCCTCTTTTCCCTGAAAACCGCTTCATTGCAAGAATATATTCATCCATTTTATGATGTTTTAACAACCAGTTTCGTTGGCTTTTATGACAGGACAGCATCTTCTCCTTAACAGGCATTTCCTCTGAGATATTTACATATAATGAAGGGAGAATTTGTTTTCCTAATTTATCTTTACCTTCCAGCGGATCGCTATAATACAAATATGGCA
This sequence comes from Mariniphaga sp., assembly GCA_013203525.1. Taxonomy (GTDB): domain Bacteria; phylum Bacteroidota; class Bacteroidia; order Bacteroidales; family Prolixibacteraceae; genus JABMQB01. The sequence goes on along the minus strand of JABMQB010000359.1, from coordinate 1,155 downwards.
CAGGTTCAAAGGATTTATTATTTAATTCCATATTTTTCATTCCACAAGCAAAACAGCTTGTTTGAATAATCCGGCTTGTCATTTCATGATCAACCATGTAATCTTCAGGACTTGCTGTAAAAACTATGGCAGGTTGAATTTCCCGCATAAGCTCAGTTACCTTATTAATGGTTTCACGGTTATAAAAAATATAAACATCTTCAAATTCCAGGCAACTATATGATGCGTTGATCAATTTTGCAGAATTTTTTGCTTCTTCTCTTCTGATAACACTAATTTCTTTTCTTGAGTACTCATCTGTGCCCTTATCCCCCATTGTCATAGTTGCAATATGAATTTCACATCCTTGCTTTTTTAACAGGGACAAGGTACCTGCACACATTAATTCAACATCATCGGGATGTGAGAAAATAGCTAATACTTTTTTATTCATACCTAAACAATTTACAATTTATATGACAACAAAAATCGATTTTTACTTTTGTATGTATAATGAAATTTTTATGCTAATGAAAAAACCATGAAGCGGGTATTTCTTTCATTTCAATATTATTATAACTACAACTGAGACCAAGTTTCCCGTGGCTTGATGTGAAGTATTTAAGATTGAACTTATGATAACCTTTTTTAAGTGCGATTTTTCCGGTTTGCTGGTTGTAACGGGATAATTCGGAAGTATTATCCACAACATTCATCTCGTCAATACAAAGTATGCCTTTACCTCGCGCAGTTGATAATTCAAAATTATAAACAGCCTTTTCCGGCACTTTTATATAACCACTTAAAACCAGCAAAAAAAAGTTATTTTCCAGATCATCTGGAAGTTTCACTTTACTAATGACTCCTGTTCTATCGGGTTCTCCTGTTATTTCCTCGATTGTAAATACTTCTTTTTCAAAATAATCAAAACTAAGACCTGTTTCAGGAGAATCCAAAGAAAAAGATTCTTTCCATTCCAACCGAATAAACTCGCCTGTATGCACAGAACTTTTACGCCCGTTTGGCATAAATGTTCTTGATTTTAGAATTACGGAATTACCCTTATCCAAATTTAGTGTTATTGGTTCCTTGTAAAGCATGGAAGATTTAGTCGGCTCGCTGCCATCTGTAGTATATCGAATTTCGCTGTCAGAAATAATATTATCCAGCTTTATT
>JABMQB010000358.1 GCA_013203525.1 Mariniphaga sp. | reverse complement strand
TTCGGGTTACCCAAAAACCGGAATTGTTATCGATGTTGCAGGTGATGAATGGGAAGAAACAATTGATCAATCACAAGAATTGGTAAAATCTTTCGACTTTTCCTCAAAAGAAATTATCGACAAAATAATGGCTGCTGGTATTGTCGGGCTTGGGGGAGCTACATTCCCAACCCATGTAAAGCTTGTTCCTCCAAAAGGAATGAAAGCAGAAATGCTGATTATTAATGGTGTTGAATGTGAGCCCTACCTTACATCGGACCATAGATTGATGATGGAAAAACCCGATGAAATTCTGGTAGGAACTCTTTTACTCATGAAGGCAATGGGAGTAGAAAAAGGTTTTATCGGGATTGAAAATAATAAACCTGACGCGATTTCACTTCTTTCAGAAAAAGCAAAAGACTACTCAAATATCGAAGTTATTTCATTAAAAGTTAAATACCCACAGGGAGGAGAAAAACAATTAATCAAGGCTGTTACCGGGCGTGAAGTTCCTTCCGGAGGTTTACCTATTGCAGTAGGTACAGTTGTTAGTAACGTTGGAACTGCATTTGCCGTTTATGAAGCGGTTCAGAAAAACAAACCTCTTTTTGAGCGAATTGTAACAGTTACTGGAAAATCGGTTGAAAATCCTTCAAATTTTAAAGTACGTATAGGAACTCCTGTTACTGAATTAATTGAAGCAGCTGGGGGAACACCGGAAGATACTGGAAAAATAATAAGTGGTGGCCCGATGATGGGGAAAGCCATTTCAAAAACTGATGTATCGGTTACAAAAGGAACTTCAGGAATTCTTCTGATTAAAAAAACCGAGGCAAAAAGAAATGATACGATTGCCTGTATCCGATGCTCCCGTTGTGTTTCAGTATGCCCCATGGGATTGGAACCCTTTCTGCTTATGACTGTTTCGGAAAAACAAATGTGGGAAGCTGTTGAAAACAACAAAGTAATGGATTGTATTGAGTGTGGATCATGCAGTTATACCTGCCCGTCAAATCGCCCTCTGCTTGATTATATCAGGTTAGGGAAAGGCAAAGTAGGGCAAATTATGAGAGCCAGGAAAAATTAATTTTTAATGGTGAATTTTAGATTTTAAATGAAATCAAATAATTAGAATGATGAAAAAAGATAATGTTATACAGCAATTGAAAAACATTACAAGAGAAAAACATTTAAAATTCAAAATTAAGAGTTTAAAATTCTTTAGATAATGAGTAATATATTAACAGTTTCGCCATCACCTCATATACACTCCGGGGAATCGGTAAACAAAATTATGTACCGGGTTATTTTGGCGATGATGCCTGCACTGGCCTGGTCGGTTTTTGTTTTTGGTATCGATGCCCTCAAAGTTACACTGATTGCTGTTGCTGCATGTGTGGCTTTTGAATATTTGATACAAAAATATTTAATGAAGGTTGTACCTAGTATTACTGATGGTTCAGCAATTATAACCGGTATTTTATTAGCGTTTAATGTGCCTTCCGGATTACCATGGTGGATTATAATCATTGGTGCACTTGTTTCCATTGGTATTGGTAAAATTTCATTTGGAGGAATCGGGAATAATATTTTTAATCCGGCTCTAGTTGGTAGGGTATTTTTACTGATATCATTTCCTGTCCAAATGACCTCATGGCCGGTAATAAAACAAGCGGGTGTTGATGCTGTAACTTCTGCAACTCCGCTTGCATTAATTAAAGAAAGTATTAAAAACAGCCAACCCATTAGTGATACATTAGGAAACTTACCCGGAACTATGGATTTATTGCTTGGAAATATGGGCGGTTCATTGGGAGAGGTATCGGCAATTTTACTTATTCTTGGTGGTATCTATATGCTTTTCAGAAAAGTAATTACCTGGCACATTCCGGTTGCAGTGCTCGGTTCAATAGCCCTGTTTTCGGGAATTTTATGGATAGTAGATCCCGACTTATATATAAATCCGGTATTCCATATTTTAACAGGAGGTGCTATGCTGGGAGCAATTTTTATGGCGACCGATATGGTTACTTCGCCGATGACCGGAAAAGGGCAAATCATTTATGGAATTGGAATTGGATTGATTACAATATCAATACGAACCTGGGGGGCCTATCCCGAAGGTATTTCATTCGCAATACTGTTGATGAATGCTGTAGTACCAATTATCAATACTTATGTAAAACCTAAAAGATTCGGAGGACAAAAATAATGGCAAAACGCGAATCAACATTTACAAACATGGTTGTAACCTTATTTTTGGTTACACTGATTGCTGCAGGAGCCCTTGGTTTTGTTTACGATTTTACCAAAGGTCCTATTGAAATTGCAAAAATAGAAGCAAAAAACAAAGCCATTCGCAGTGTTCTTCCAGAGTTTGATGAAATTATCAATGAATTTAAAGTTGCCACAACTCCTGGAAACGACAGCCTTGAATTTTATCCGGCATATAAAAATGGCAACCTGGTTGGAATGGCAATAAAAACTTATACAAAAAAAGGATTTAGTGGCTTCATTTCCATAATGGCAGGTATTAATGCCGCAGGGAACATATCAGGTTATAAGGTTTTGGAACATGCCGAAACACCAGGCCTTGGTTCAAAAATGGATCTTTGGTTTAAAAATCCAGAAAAACCAAATCAATTGGTTTTAGGTAAAAGCCCCGAAACCACAAAATTCGAAGTTTCAAAAGATGGGGGCGATATTGATGCAATTACTGCTTCGACCATAACATCGCGGGCATTTTTAGACGCCCTTACCAGGGCCTATAACTCTTATCTGGAGAATAAAGTTGAACCAAATAAAACAGCATATGCTGTTTCAAAATAAAAGGAGGTTAAAAATGAATCAATTGAAAAATTTTTCAAAGGGATTTCTTAAAGAAAATCCGGTATTTATCCTCTTACTTGGTATGTGTCCAACACTGGCTGTTACTTCATCGGCTATTAACGGACTGGGAATGGGGCTTGCAACCACCTTTGTTTTGATTATGTCAAACATTGTGGTTTCGCTGGTAAAAAGTCAGATTCCTGATAAAGTCAGGATTCCTGCGTTTATTGTAATAATTGCCACATTCGTTACCATTGTTGAACTGGTTATGCAGGCATACCTTCCGGCACTGTTTAATAGCCTTGGAATTTTTATTCCTCTTATTGTTGTTAACTGTATTGTCCTTGGCCGTGCCGAAGCATTTGCATCAAAAAACTCTGTAGGTTCATCTGTTATCGATGGTTTAGGAATGGGGCTTGGTTTTAGTTTTGCACTGACACTCCTTGGAGCGGTTCGTGAAATCCTCGGCAGTGGACGTATTTTTGATATGACCATCTATCATGAAGATTACGT